>JACRGN010000173.1 GCA_016234205.1 Nitrospinota bacterium
ACAGGGCTGGTATCAGCGATGTGGAAGGTAATCGTCAATAAAGAACAGAAGTCGGAGGCAGGAAAGCAGCTATCTCTGAGGTTTGGACATATACCTGTTGGTAAGACTTATGCTATGGACAGATTCTTTCATAATTGGAAACCTGAACCATATTTTACTGATAATCAGTAGCTGGGTATTGACAGATTTATTTTTGGATATATATTAAAGACACAATCATCAGGAAGGGGGTGATATGATGACATAATCTTAACAGTTTTTATCACCAATATTGAAGAAAGGGAGGTGTTATGAAATATATGAAAAAAATGAAGACCATTCTTATGGGTAGCATTATGGCAGTTTTCCTCATTTCAATATTAACCACAGACAGCGATGCAATAACCGCATGGGCGAGGAAGTATGGTGTTGACTGCAGTGTATGCCATATATATCAGGATTTAAATTAACAAGGGCTGGACAGACCTTTCTGCGTCTTGGACATAAAATGCCGGGCGCCAGCGATAAGGAGGCGAATCTCTCAGACTATTTCTCCATCACTGCCAAGATAAGGGGATGGAATGAGACACAGAAGGTTGAGACAACAAGCGCCGCAGAGACTACCAAATCATCCTTTGAAGCCCATGCACTGAGCATATATTCAGGTGGTCCCCTTGACAACGGTTTTTCATATTTTACAGAGATGTATCTCCACGAAAACGATAGAAAGACACCTGCCACAAGCACGGAATCAACAGATTCTGATATGGGTGACTGGGGAAGGTCAAAATTGGCGGAGATGTATCTCCAATACAATACATCTGACGAGGAGTCGTTTTTCACAGCGAGGGGTGGGAGGGTCGTCCCGACACTCATCCACTTTCATAATGTTGGGGGGAGGCTTGCATCTTCAAGACCCGATGCAATCACAACCTCTTTTGGCGATAATCCCTACAGACCTTATTCAAGACAATACGGCGTAACTGCCGGTTACTCTTACACCGACCTCTTTGTTGAGGGTGGCATAGTCAATGGCACAGGAAAATATGAAAACACTGTTGAACTCGGCAGCGATACTGAAAAGGATGTATGGCTGACCGCCGATTATGCCCTCGGCGATATGGGGAGTATGCTCGGACTGTATTACTATAAAGGGAAATTTCCCCTCCATCTCCTCAAAACTCCTAAGGGCAATTCTTATGACGACTTCTCATCAGTCGGTCTCATTGGAAACTATACTATACCAATGGGCGCCATTGTCGCATCTTATTACACACAGAACGGCAAGTATCAAAAGACAAGCGCCACAACAGACACATCCTATGATGCATCAACAATGTTTGCCGAGCTTCAGGGCTATATCAGGGGCGACTTCCTTGCCCCTTTCCTGAGATATGAGATTGTAAGCTATGACCCTGACAGGGATGCAGGAAATGACAAACAGACAACCAATGTCGCAACAGTCGGCATCCATGTGAAGCCATTCCAGCACGGGAGGTTTGTGTTTGAATATACCAACAGGTATAAAGAGGCTGAAGGGACAACAAAGACCAAGACTACTGACAACAACTATACCCTTGAGGTGCAGTATATGTTCTGATTATCATTCCCAAAATTCCCCTCCTTATTTAGGAGGGGAAGGGTAGAAAGATGAGGTGGATTATGAAATTGATAATTAACTCCATATTATTAATGATATTCTTTCTAACGATAGCATCTGTAAATGCCCAGCAATCGGGTGAGGTCTCAGATGCGGCTAAAAAGGAATTCTCAAAGTCATGTGTTTCCTGCCACGGCAAGGATGGTAAGGGAAATTCTGGAATGACAAAAATGTTAAAGGTGGATATATCTGCCCTGAACCTTACTGATGATGCCACTTTAAATAAGTCAGACGATGAACTGATAAAGATTATGCATGACGGGCTTAATAAAATGCCTCCCTATAAGGGAAAAATATCGGATAAAATAATCACAGAATTGGCAGCGTATATAAGGGCATTGAAATAATCAGACATGTTTGATAATATAGCCACTTAATAAATTGCATTCTACCAAAATGAAAAAGGCTATATTCTATCAGTTATCCATCGTCACAATACTCTGCATAATATTCTCACCTCACTTCATCTCTGCCCAGGAGCAGACTGAAAAAATTAATGTCTGCGTAGACTGTCATCAGAACCTTGAGGATACTCTAAAGGATGCTGTAACAAACTGGCAGGAGAGTGTCCACAAAAAGGCAGGGGTTTTCTGCAACGACTGCCACGGCGGCGACCCAAATGATTCTGATAATGCAATGGATAATAAAACTGGTTTTATAGGTGTGCCGAAGCCAAAGGATATTCCAAAAATCTGCAGCAGATGCCACTCTGATGTAACAATTATGAGGAAATACAACCTCAAGACAGACCAATTCAATCTCTACAAAACCAGCATCCACGGTATCCGTCTCTTTGAGAAAGGGGATGAGTCTGTTGCGACCTGTGCCTCCTGCCACGGAAATCATAATGTCTTATCAAAGAATGACCCACGCTCTCCGATATACAGATTCAATATCCCCCTGACCTGCGGCAAATGTCATTCAAATAAAGATATGATGAAATCATACAATATACCGACAGACCAGTATGAGCTTTACAGTAAAAGTCATCATGGCAAGATGCTGCTTGAAAATAAAAATCTGAGGGTTCCAACATGCGTGGATTGTCATGGGACTCATGGTGCTGTCCCGCCGGGTGTAACTGAAATAGTAGAGGTGTGCAGCAACTGTCATTCTGTCATATCAGAATATTTTAAAAAGAGCCCCCATCAATTGATAAAAAAAGAGGGTATGCCTCGATGTATCAACTGTCATGGAAATCATGAAATACAGCGTCCAACCTTAGAGAAGTTTACAGGTAAGGGTGTGATTGATTGCGGCGGCTGTCATTATCCTGAATCACCTGCCTTTAAAACTGGTGTTGATATCAAAGCAGCCCTAACAGAGGCAGAGGCTTTACTTAAAGCCGGCAATGATGATATTGCCTTTATCAAAAAACATGGTGGAAATAGTTTTGCAATAGGGCATTTAGAGGATGATATGGATAACGCAAGGACAAAACTTCTGGAGGCATATTCGGTAAGCCATGCCCTCTCAATAGATGAAATAAAAAGACGCACATCAGAGGTGGTCACCATTTCAAAAAATGTAAGTGAGACCATAAAAGACATGATAAAAGACATAAAATTAAGAAGAGTGGGGCTCATATTTACATGGGTTGTGATTGGAGTAATAATCATACTGTTAAGGCAAAAGGCAAAGAATTGGAAAAGGGTAATAAAATAGTCTCCTCTTAATTTTTTATCCGCACAATTTTCCCCTAAAGTATTTCTCACAAACTTCCGAAATTAGTAACTGAAAGGACAAATTACCAAATTTTCCTTATAAGAGGATATTTTTATGAGTATAGGATTAAGCAATGTAAAACTATCTGCATCTAATTCCCCCTCTGAATATACACAAAGGGTGAAAAGGGCAACGCCGAGTATTGCAGAGGACGCCATCTTTATACCGAAACCGAAAAAGAGAGTATCATTTGAAGTCGTTAATCCTGTAAAGGACGGAGCAGGTGCAGGTAGCGGGTCGTCTAACAGAGGGAAAGAAATTCCCCTCCCAGGCAGCAGTTCTAATTCGGGGGGAGTTCAATTATTGGGTGAAGGAGGGAATAACAATTCGGCTAATAATACACCTGTCCTCGGAGAGATGAAAAAACTGGATACGGCTGATGTAACAGGACTCTCCAATAAAATACCTGCTTTGGGTGAAAACGGCGTAAGTGCAAAATTAACCGGTGAACAATATGTCGGAAATCCGACTGAAGGCTATGTAAAAATGAAGGTTGATTATGTCCCTCAAAAAGACCATAGCTGGGACGCACCGCAGGAAGAGGGGAGGCAGATTAATAACCATCAGGTCCCATTCCAGCTTCAGTATGACAGCTATGGCAGACCAAGGATTGGATTCAGCAGAGAGCCTTATGATTTTGCAGCCACAAAGTATATTGAATTAACAAGCAAGATAAAATTTAATCAAAATGTAGGCAAGACAATAGAGCACTTCAAACAATATTTCCTCGGCAATGGTGATTCCAATAATGAAAATACACAAGCCCTATTCGCTATAGCCAACAATGATTCATCTAACCCTCATGACCTCCCGCCGCTGATGGGTGCAAAAGAGGATGGTGAAAAATCTAAAAATAATGCCGAGATAAAACTCATGGGTGATAATTCTGGCGAAAGAAAAGTTCAAGATGGAAAGACAGGGGATAAAAAGGAGTTTGAAAAATTTTTCTTCAATAATGATAAAAAATCTCAGGAAGAGGAGATTAAAAAGGTCTTCTTAGGTAAAGAAATTTCTACAGGAAACAATAATGGAGGAAATACTGATAATGAATCTACTGTTACTGATATATTTAACACGCAATCAGATGCTGGATTTAAAACATATCAGTATGAATTAACGAGCAATGAGAAGTCAGACAGCAGTCAATTTTCTCTAAAGGTTTAACTTCGCTTAACCTAACCCTCACCTGCCAATTCTAATGAAATCTTATTTACGAGTTCCCTTATTTTCTCACTGTTGTCTATATTATCAACTATCGGTTTGAAATAATCTTCTTTAAAGACGATAAAGCCATTATTCAAGCGGATAAAATATTTGTTAAATGAATTAAGTGCCTTCTGATAGCCCGTCTTATCCTTAACCCTTGGGCTGGTTAGTCTTTGTTGAAATTCTTCAATATTAAAAACAGCATACGAAATAGTAATAACATTCTTTTTATTGCGGACAGTTCTGGCTTCTTTCCTCTGACTTATCTTGACTATCTGAAAGCCAATATTATTAACCATTGTATCAATACCCTTAGCATCTAATTCTGCATTACATACAAGTTCTAACTTTTTATTATCCCTATTGCAGATTGATTCAAATAAATAGCAGAAATCTAATTGAGTAAGCACTGACACCCAAGTCCGATACATTCTGGCTCTGAAGCCCTTTTTAAACCACCCATTTCCATCTTTATCAAAGAAGTATTTCTTAAATTGTTTAAGGGCTTCCTTGCTTTCCGGTTTTGTATTAAGTTCTTCCCAGAAATCTTCAAACCATTTATCAAAATCCAGCAATCTCCTCTCAAACCAATAATGTCTGAATATTGATTCAAGCGGCAGCATTCCTTTAGGTAAATCCTGTTCTACCCACTTAACATCTTTAAGTTCTTCACGAAATTTTGTCAATGGAACGCTTTCGAGAAATTTATGATACCTGTTATGGTCTCTGATGGGGTCTTTAGACATATATCTTCATCTCCGCTTTTATATCTTGCCACTCTTTCTTGGTTGGCAAAGGTAGATTTTTTATTTGGGTAATACTTAAGTGGTAGGTAATTTCACGATAGCTATCAGCTATATATTTCCTTAAGTAATCAGAATTTAGATACTCAAGTATCTCAGAATCATCAAGGTCAAAGTGGCTGTTAAATAATTCATCTTTTCTTAAAAGGTGATAAATATCCCCCATCCATGGGTAACATTTTTCATCATAAGCTGCACCAACCTTACCATTCTCCCTGAAGCCCAGACCAACTACAATATGAGGCTTACCAAAATAACCCCGCAGTTTTTTGGCATCAGTCTTCTTAATCCAGTAACCAGTCAGGTTATCGTAGATAATTCTGTTGCATTTAAGATTGCGGCCATTTAGAAGTGGAAGATAATTATCATCAATAGTAAGGGGCTTACCCTGAACTATGCATGGATTATGTTTTATTTCAGGTGTCCGAGGGGAAATGCTTATTTCATAAATATCTCTCATTAGATAAGAACAGATACTTTCAAGTCTTCGGGTATAATCTGTCTCAAACCTGACCACCTCTCCACGCCAGTGAGGTATTCCTTTTATGAGATTGGTTTTATTATTTTTATATTCTAACAGTTTTAGTCCACCTGCCTTATCAGATTTATTAAAGTCTATAACTGCCGATGTCACATCTGCATCAGGCTTAAAAATATCAGAACCTAAATAAATTATATTTGTCTGCCCGTTATGAGATAAAAAAGTTCTTAGCTTCTTAAACTCGTCCAGAATCATAAATGTAGGGGGTACAATAAGAATCATCTGCCCTTCTGGTTTAAGAAGTTTGATGGACTTTTCTATAAAGGCACCATACATATTGTATTTTCCATGCCAAGTTTCATAAATATTCCGATATTTATCTTTTGTAGCAGTGTCTATCTTTATGGAGTAATGTTCGGAAAGACTTGGAATGCCATAAGGGGGATTAGCAATAATCAAATCAAATCTTTGTTCTTGTTGCCATAGAAGATAATCAGAGTGGATTAACTTAATATCATCTATTAGTTTTAGACATATTAGATAGTTAATGATATCCTTATTTATTTCTATACCTATAGTTTTAGATTTTTTGTAAAGTACAGGTAGATTTCTTTTTATTCCGATTAAGAATTGCATCAGCCCGCAAGCTGGCTCTAAAATATTAATATCCTTTTTACCCACAAATCGGCTGGTATCAACCAAATTAACCATAAGGTCTACAATCTTCTCAGGAGTAAAAAATATACCATAATCCTTTTTGATATTCTGAAGCTGACTACTTACAGCTGGCTGATAGGCAAGGGTTGAGGTTATACCTTCACTTACTAAAAAAGATTTACAGTTTTTTTGGTTATACGGTATCTTCTTCTTGCTTTTATGCTTGATTACAACTGCCATATTTTTATAGATACTCTTTCAGCCCCTTACTCTTTAATAATTCCACTATTTTTTTTACATCCTGAGCCTTTTCCTTTGGACAGACGAGGACTGCATCCCTCGTAGCAACAATCACAATATCCTTTATCCCGATAGTGGCAACTATTTTCTTAGGGCTGTGTATAACACAACCGTCTGTATCAATACCCACATGCTTTCCGACAACCGCATTATTAAAACTGTCTTTTTCTAAAATATCATAGAGTGCCATCCATGTCCCCACATCATTCCATTCTATATCACATGGAATAACCGCTGTATTCTTAGCCTTCTCCATTATACCGTGGTCAATGGATATACCCTCTACCTTTGAGTATATATCTCTTATTACCCTCTTCTCTCTCTTTGTCCCCAGAGCCTTTTCAATCTCCATAAGTCCATCATATAAATCAGGCAGAAACTTTTTTATCATCTCTAATATTGCTTCAACCTTCCAGATAAAAACCCCGCCATTCCAGAAGTAATCACCGCTATTAACAAATCTCCTTGCCCTCTTTATGTCAGGCTTCTCCACAAACCTATTAACCCGAAAAATCTTTGTCTTACCGCTCTTGACGAACTCCTCTCCGGCATGTATATAACCATAGCCTGTTTCAGGATAAGAGGGCTTAATACCAAGTGTGATTAGACAATCCCTTTCAGAGGCTATCCGAGCCCCCAATGAGATTATCTCCCTGAATCTCCCCTCATTTTTTATGAGGTGATCTGCAGGCATGACCACCATAACCCCGTCAGGGTCTTTCATCTTTATATGAATTGCTGCAAGGCCAATACATGGGGCGGTATTTTTCCCAAATGGCTCATCAATTATATTGTGAGGATGGATTTCAGCAAGCTGCTCTCTTATCTTTTTCACATGGGAATTGGCAGTAACAATAAAAATATTCTTGAGTTTAACAATCGGTTTGATTCTGTGGATTGTCTTCTGGATGAGGGTTCTGTCGCCTGTGAGGTTAAGCAATTGCTTTGGCGTCTTTGATTTACTGAGGGGCCAGAATCTTGTCCCGCTCCCCCCTGCCATTATAACTGCATATATCATTGTAGTTTTATTATGATTACCTGACTGTCTAACTTTGAGTAAACCCTATGAAGTCCTGTAGCGATTGCGTAAATATTCTATCACACCCGGCATAATGGAGATAACTATTATAGTCATGATAACAATAGTAAAGTTCCTTTTTACGAGAGGGATAGTGCCAAAGTAATAACCCCCAAAGATAAAAATAGCAACCCAGAAGATGCCTCCTGTAATATTATAAATGACGAATCGCATATAGCTCATCCTGCCGATTCCAGCAACAAAAGGCGCAAAGGTGCGAATGATGGGCATAAACCTCGCTATCATAATTGTCTTCCCTCCATGCCTTTCGTAAAACCGATGGGCTCGGTCAAGGTATTCCCTGTTTAAAAAGCGGACATCGTATTTGTGAAATATCGCAGGACCCACACGGTATCCTATCCAATAATTAACTGTATCACCTGCAATGGCAGCAACGCTCAAGAGCACAGCTAATAATATATTATCAAGAGAACCCATAGCTGCAAATGTTCCAGCCGCAAATAGGAGAGAGTCTCCGGGAAGGAAAGGGGTAATTACCAGACCTGTTTCGCAGAAAACAATGAGGAAAAGGATTAAATATGTCCACACACCATAGCTTTGAATTACAAAATTGAGGTGTGTATCGAGATGGATAAAAACTTCTAAAACATTTTTTATAAGATCAATCATTACAATCGCTATAGAAAAATTAGATTATAAGCACTTTTGTATATTTGCATCTTTAATTATGGCATGTCAAGTGTTAATTGTTTTTTACACATAATTGTTTTTACACATGATTTTGCTGTATAATCTTTTATCATGAGTGATGATACACAGGATAGATTCATAACTCCGCAGAAGGAAGATGATGACATCAGTTTTGAGTCAACCCTTCGTCCAAGAACCCTTGATGAATATATCGGTCAGGAAAAAATCAAAGAAAATTTAAAGGTCTTCATTCAGGCAACGAAAGAGAGAGCCGAGGCATTAGACCATGTCCTATTTTACGGTCCCCCAGGGCTTGGCAAGACTACTATGGCAAATATAATCGCCTCCGAGCTTGGAGTAAATATAAAGGGGACTTCAGGGCCTGTCATTGAAAGGGCTGGCGACCTCGCCGCTATCCTCACTAACTTAAAAGAGCATGATGTCTTATTTATTGATGAGATACATAGACTCAATCATGTAGTTGAAGAGATTTTATATCCGGCAATGGAGGATTTTAAACTTGATATTATGATTGGACAGGGGCCAAGCGCCCGTTCAATAAAACTTGACCTGCCTAAATTTACCTTGGTTGGTGCGACTACAAGGGCAGGACTGCTCACATCTCCGTTGAGGGACAGATTTGGTGTAATTCACCGATTAGATTACTATAAAGAAGAGGAACTTAAGATTATTGTGGAGAGGTCTGCAAAAATATTGAATATCTCTATTGATTCAGGCGGTTCACTGGAGATTGCCCGCCGTTCAAGGGGGACGCCGAGGATAGCAAACAGACTCCTACGCAGGGTGAGGGATTATGCACAGGTAAGGGCTGATGGAAATATTACAAAAGATGTGGCGGATGAGGCATTAAAGATGCTTGAGGTAGATGAACTTGGTTTTGACAAGATGGACAGAAAACTCCTTCTTACAATTATAGAAAAGTTTAACGGAGGGCCTGTCGGTGTTGAAACACTATCAGCAGCAGTCAGCGAGGAAAGAGATACAATTGAAGATGTCTATGAGCCGTTTCTCATACAGGGCGGCTATATACACAGAACACCGCGCGGCAGGGTCGCAACAAAAATCGCCTATGAACACTTCGGCATAAAGCCAAGAGATGATTTGCAGGAAAGGTTGCTATAAGTTTAAAAGTATTCAAAGTTGCAAGAAATGATTAAAATGGTTTATAATAAATACATTAAGGTTATTTGCCTTGATAGTTTTTCAGGAGAGTCTATGAAAAGGGTAATAGTGGTTTTGATAATTCTATTCATGAGCATTCTTGAAGGAGAGTCTTTCTCCGAAATGAGTGTATCAAATAAAGAAGGGACTTTATCAATTGATTATACAATGCATCTTAAACAGCATAAGAGCAACGAAGAGGTATGCATATATCTATCCACTTTACAGAAGGACAAAGAATGGAGATTAAAAACTTACGAAATAGTCAAGGGACTGTGTAACGAACTTGTCAGTGAAGGATATACGAGGATACCATCAAACTACCCTGTCCCTCCGAGGAGAGAATCGGCTGTAAATGTTATTCAAATGGAAGAAGGGATAAATATTACAATCCATAAAGACGGATTCATGAAAGAGAAACTGTTTGATGAGGAAAGCGAAGAACAGATAGTTATGGAAATACTCGTGGAGTTGTTCGGAGTAGATGTCTAACCTTTAATCAATCCATCCGGGGTTTACCAAAATCATCAATCTGAAAGCCCCTTGGATTACCTGTCAGGATGAAGAAATTTATACTTTTGTAGTCCATTGAAAGATGGAGATTGATATATTACAACACAAAAAGAGATATAATCCCTTCGGCCAGCACCTTATAGAGATATTTGGAGAGAAGGTCTTAAAGATTACTGTTGATGCTGGATTTACCTGTCCTAACAGAGATGGAAAGGCAGGTAAAGGAGGATGCATCTATTGCAGTGAAGGGAGCCATTATCTTCCAGAACAGCAAAGAAGTTTAACGGTTAGAGAACAATTATTATCTTCCATCACTCGGATAAAAAATAAATTTAATATAGACAAATTCATAGCCTATTTCCAGGCATACTCAAATACCTACTCACCAATAAATAATCTCAAAAACCTTTATGATGAGGCTTTAAGTGTAGATGGGATTGTAGGGCTTTCCATTGGGACAAGACCCGATTGCCTACCTGATAAGACGCTTGACCTCCTTGAGGAGTATTCAGAAAAGACCTATCTCTGGCTTGAAATTGGACTTCAATCAATCCATAACAGAACCCTTAAATTTATAAACAGGGGGCATACATTTGAACAGTTTCTGGATGCTGTTGAAAGAGCAAGTGGGAGAGGTTTTAAGATATGCACTCATGTCATTCTTGGACTTCCGGGAGAGTCATATAATGACATGATGGAGACTGCAAAAGTAGTAGGAGGTCTTGGAATAGCTGGAATAAAACTTCATCATCTCTACATACTCAAAGGGACACCTTTAGAAAAAATTTATCTCAATAAAGAATTTAATCTCCTTGATGAAGACAGTTATGTAAATCTGGTGTGTGATTTTCTTGAATACCTCCCACATGATATAATTATCCAAAGACTGGTCGGTGATGCACCAAATGACAGACTGGTTGCCCCTCTCTGGTCACAAAGCAAATCAGATGTAATCAGAGCTATAGACAAAGAGATGGAGAGGAGAGAGTCGTATCAAGGGGCAAGAATAAAGGCTTAATAGAACGCAGATAAACGCAGAATATACGGATTAACACAGAAAATTTATTTCAACCTTTTTATCAGCGTAAATCTTCTTTTTCCGCGTTCATCTGCGTTCAATAGTTTTTAATAATATGTTTGAACTTAATCCATTAGGAAAGATGTTGATATTTTTTGGTGCAATCCTCATCCTTATCGGAGGTGCTTTATTACTTGCAGGAAAAGTTCCGTGGATAGGAAGGCTTCCGGGGGATATTTTCATCCAGAAAAAGAACTTCACCTTCTATTTTCCACTCGCCACATCCATAATTATAAGCATCATATTGACACTAATTTTTTTCATCCTTGGTAGAAGGTAAAAAATCATACTCCTTAAGATAGTATAGTAACAATAACGTGAAGCAAGAAGTATTTGAATATAGTCATATCTTACCAATTTGTGGCTAACGACAGAATTACTAATAAGTTCATTGGTAAAGCCTCATAAGCAGTCATTCCTGCGAAAGCAGGAATCCATGAAAATTAAAGAAAATACTGGATTCCCGCTTAAGGACTGCGGGAATGACGGAAAAAGCAATGTACTCTTACTTATGGTCTTCTTAGTAACGGGCGGCTGTAAGCCGTCCCGTTCAATGATTTGTTAAAAATTTATTTTAATCTATCAACCCAATAATTAGGCTTTCTGTGTAAGTGTGCAAATGCAAGAACAACTATTTCGTTTTCTTGTATTGAATAAATTATTTTATAAGGAAATATACGAGTAAGATACCGCCGAGTTTCTTTGCGTTCTGGTGGCCATGCTTGAGGAAATTGCTGAATACGCAGGATGCCATTTTTTATTTCATTTTCAAACTTAACACCTAAACCTGTCTGTTCAATTTCATAAAATTCTTTTGCCTCATTAAATTCTAATTGGGCAATTTCAAGAATTTTTATTTCCATGATTATTTTTTCTTAAACATATTATCAAAAGACACAGTCTTTAATTTCCCAGCTTTATAGGCTTTTAGTCTTTTCTCTGCCTCATCTGCCCAAATTTTTTCAATTTCAGGGTCTGGCACATCCAGACTTTTCATTAAAGCTTCAATAACTATGGATTTTTCTGCCGGCTTAAGATGTAATGCTTTTGATATTATTTCTTTTGTTGGGGACATAATTATCACCTCGTAAATATTTTTAACTTTTTATAAATTATAGCATAAATATTAAGGATATTTATTATTTATTTTTAACGACCCAAATGAGGCGCAGGGGCAACCAGCCTTTAAAAAAAACCACAGAGGCTAATCCCTGTCGCCTCGATTTAAGTGTTATGCATTTTCAAGATTTAATGTCATTCTGTATGTTTTTAATGAAACTGCTTCTGTGATTAAGCAAGCATTTCTCAGGCTTTCATCAACCTCACCAGAAATAATTACACCTTCAGATTTTCTATCAGGAAACTGCTTTTTCAATAGCCCCAAATACATTGCGATTTGACCGAAAACTCTAAAATCAGCAACACCCGATTTCAATTCTATTGCCAGTAAAGAACCAGAAGTAATATTTTCTAACAAAACATCAATTCTTTTTCCTTCTATGGAATATTCAATCCCTTCTTTATTCTCTCCGAATATTTTGTATCCAGGAAATAAAGTTGATATCTGGTTGCACAAAGAAAACTTTAAATCTTTCTCGTATGTAAAATTATTGCACATGACATTTTCATTCTCAGTAGGTGGCAAGATTTCCTCGGACAAATCATTGCCAGCAAAGTAATCAGTTAAAAATTCTGAATATCTGGCAATGGCATTTCTGTAAAGCCCGTTACCTTCGTAACCGTAGTTACTGTAGATACCATCTTGACGGTATTTCCGTGCAATTTCGTTCACAGCATCAATATCTCTTAAGGAATAGATATCTGTAATTTCACCAGTATTTTCTGAATAGTGAGTAGAGATTCGATTTATAGCTCCGGGATAACTTTGCGCGGCACCGAGATTACCTCTGTTAATCAGCCAATTTCTGAATTTTTGTATCATCTATTGCTCCTTTTATGGTTGCATAACATTTAATAGGGTCTGCGACAAAAAAGTAGGTATATTTGACTTTCTCCTTTAATTTGAGTATAATCTGAATGCCCTATGGCAATCAGATTAACAATTAAAAGGAGGAAGGATTATGCAAGAAGCGATTAAAGATATGGAGCTTCAAAA
>JACRGN010000168.1 GCA_016234205.1 Nitrospinota bacterium
GTCTTTAGACATTGAAATTCATACAATCGCTTTATTCTGTTCATAAAATACCTCTGCTTCTTTAATAGCCCCACCATTAAATAACTGTCTGCTAAAGAGGGCAAAAGATAATACCTTTTGTATCCTCCATTCAAGTCTTTCCAAGGATATGTCGTCAAGAATTATCCTGTCATTGTCATCAAGAAAAATCTCAACTGAATAGCTGACCCCTCCATTAAGAAGGATATTCTTGTAATATTTTGCCTTGTATTGATTACTGCCAATATTTAGGGTATGTTCCATTAAAAATTTCATCATCTTGCTATATATACAAAGCAATTTGTGTGCCAGAATCAAGAAAGAAAAGGTTTAGGTTAAGGTTTAGGTTGAGGTTGAGATTTTAGGTTTTCTTAACCTTTACCTTAACCTCAACCTTGTTTTCAAATTGTGGGGAGTTTTATTGTAAATGCGGTTCCTTTTTGAGGAGTGCTTTCAACATCAATGGTGCCGTTATGCTGACTGATAATTTTTTTACTTATGGCAAGGCCAAGTCCAAGCCCCTTTTTCTTTGTAGTCTTATAATCTTCAAATATAGTTTTTAATGTGTCAGGAGGGATGCCTATGCCTGTGTCTTGAAAAGAGATTTTGAGGAAAGGGATTGCTTCCCCTGAATTTGATTCAGTGTCGCAATGACAATCTATTGTGAGACTTCCGCCATTAGGCATTGCCTGTATGGCATTCATAACAATGTTCTTAAACACACGCTCCAAGGCAAACTTATCTGCTGAAACCTTTATCCCCTCACCCCCACCCTCTCCCGCAAGGGGAGAGGGGGTTTTTACAATTTCTACATTATTGTTTTTAGCCTCAACTGAGACAGACTCAATTACATTGTTAATCAGTCCCTCCGGATTTACAGGGACAAATTCAAGGGGTTTTGGACTACTCAATTCATGGAGGTCGTCAAGGAATCTGTTAATATTTAATAGCTCCCTCTCCATAATATTATCAAAGGTCTTTCTATACTCTTCATCACTGTAAAGCCTGCTGATAAGTTTGCTGTTATTCTCTATACTTCTTACAGGGTGCTTCAGGTCGTGAGCAATTCCAGAGGCTATCTTCCCGATTGTCGCCTCTCTCTCCTTTCTGCGGATGTCCTCTTGTAATTCAATAAGCTTATCAGACATATAATTGAAAGACATTGCAAGCTCTGAAAACTCATCACCTGTATTAATCTTTACCTTCCCGCCAAAAATCCCCTGTGCAATTTCCCGTGTCCCTCCCATGAGGCTTGCTATAGGCGTCAAGATATATCTATTCCCGCCTAAGTATCCTATAGCTGCTATAACAATCAGAAAGAGGATAACCATTGCAGTCAGCTCATAGCTCAGCCTTGTGGCTGGTGCATAAGCCTCAGCAACAGGCTGCTCTATAATAATCCCCCATCCAACCGATTTAATTGGCGATGAGACGCCAAGCATATCAATACCTCTGTAGTCCTTATACAAAGATACTGTAGACTCGCCACGGAGGGCAGACTTAACAATATTCATATCCATGATGTTTTCTTCCTGTATCACCCTTACCTTTGAACTGCTGTCACCGTGGGCAATGAGAAGACCGCTCTTTGATACAACAAATGCAAATCCGTTTTTCCCGATTCTTATGCTGTCAACAAGCCTCCACATATTTGTAAGGTTTATCTCACCTGCTATCATCCCCTCAAACTCATTGAGCCTTATAACAGGGACAGCTATTGTCATAAGGGGGACAAGATTATCAGAGATAAAGACCTCAGATTTATAGATTTCTCCAGGTCCAACCAACAACCCCCTATCCCCCTTTGATAAGGGGGAATTTCCATCCAATTCTGATGTAACTATCTGCCTGCCTGTCTTATCAGTTACATAAATAGATTCAAATTCAGCAAAATTATTCACATAATTCTTGATTATCGTCTCCTTCTGCCAGTCATTCAGGTTTGTGCGGTTGATATTCTGGGCAATGGCATTCAGTATCCTGACTCCATTAGTTGCATATAAATCAATCTGCTCCGCAGCCCTAACAGCCACATTCAGATTCCCCTCTGAAATGGATTTATATGCTGTATTTCGGGACGATAAGATGGATATTATGCCGAATAACAGGAGAGGAGCTAATGAGGATAAAATGAGGAGTACTATAAGTTTTGAGGATATCTTTTTCATAACAAAATTAAGGAGAATGGAGAAACAGGAGAAATGTGGAAAAAACTAACATTTTTCTCTTTTTAACTCCACTCTCCTTACATCAAGCGGGTAATCTGCAAAATTAACTAACAGCCCTACCTCCTTATTCATAGCTTTTAAATATGACCTTACCTGTGCATAATATTTTTTGTTCAAATCTTCTACTGTTTTTAGTTCTACAACAATTTCACCTTCAACAAGCAAATCAATTCTATGAATCCCCACTTCTATGCCACAATATTTAACAGTAATCTCTTTCTCTGATTCAAAAGCAAGTTCCTGTTTTTTTAATTCAAACTTTAAGGCATTATGATAAATATTTTCCAAGAAACCAGAACCCAATTCCTTGTGAACATTGATACAGGCATTTATAATTCTATCAGTTAAATCTTCTTTTCTCCATCTCCCCATTTTCACCATTCTCCTTTATTCTTTTTGTATTTTTGTTTCTCCTCAGGCACATACCATTCTGTAATATTTGCAAATGTCCCCCTCCA
>JACRGN010000176.1 GCA_016234205.1 Nitrospinota bacterium
AAGGCATGGCAAAATAATTGTTGCGGGGAAATTCTGTATAAGGTGTCATTTTGAAGTAAGTAAGAAATATCCACAGGCAGTATCAATCAAAGCTTCTCAATTTCATGCAAAACATGGTTTTGAAAAAAAGATAGAATGTTCCAAATGTCATGGATATAAAATACACGAGTTTCTTCCAGAGGAGAGATTCTGTGTTATGTGTCATGAGGGAAAAGAGGTGCATGGAACAGGAATGGTGGAGATCGCCTGTCTTAATTGCCACAGCGACCGTTCTAAATATTTAAGACCCGAAAGAGAGAAGTGCCTCTTTTGTCATGGGAGTGATGAGGTAAGGGCTCAGATGGTTAGAGAAAAGAGATTGGATGTAAAACACTTTACACCGTCTCCAGAGAAGATTAAGGCTGCTATAAAGATAAATATACCTGCCGATTCCAGACATCAGTTTGACTGCTACGCATGTCATCAGCCCCATGAGAAGGGAAGACCTGACTGGAGTGAGTGCATAAACTGTCATGGTGATATTGTTAATACAGGGAAACATGAACTCCATGTGAAGATTATGAATATCAATTGTGGGGAGTGTCACAAGCTCCATTCATGGGTAGTTACACATGAAGAGGCTAAAAAGGGGTGCGTAAAGTGTCATGAGAGTGCCAAAATATATAAAAAGTGGGCAGGATGAAGGAATCTTAAAATGTCATTGCAAGCCCCTTCGCTTTTGTCATTGCGAGGCGAAGCCGAAGCAATCTTAAAAAACGAGATTCCTCGCTACGCTCGGAATGACAAGTAAGAAAATGAAAATCACAATCCTTAACGGTAATCCTCAAGCTGATAATATCAAATTTGATAGTTACATAGATACACTTACAGGTCTGCTTAAATCAAACAGGCATACTGTAACTGCTTTTAAATTGAGAGATATGGATATAAAACACTGCATTGGATGCTGGAGCTGCTGGGTGGAGACACCCGGCGAGTGTATAATATCTGATAATTCAGGCGAAATATGTAAAAGTTATATAAACTCCGATTTTGTAATCTTTGCATCACCTGTCATCATGGGTTTTACAAGTGCATTGCTTAAAAAGGCGATGGAAAGGCTTTTGCCATTAGTCCATCCATATTTTGAAGTTGTAAATGGGGAAATTCATCATTTATCAAGATATGATAGGTATCCTTTGATGGGTCTTATAATTCAGAAAGGCAGAGATACTGATGAGGAAGATATTAAGATTATCTCGGATATTTATATGAGGAGTGCTATCAATATTAAAACTTCCCTTCGTTTTACAAAACTAACAGACGGTTCTGTGGAGGAGGTTGTAAATGCAATTAACAGTATTTAACGGCTCTCCACGTGGAAAGGGAAGCAATACAAAGGTTCTTGTTGACCAATTTTTAGATGGTTTTATGAAAGGGAACGGCAATTCATATAAAATTGTTTATTTGAATACTACAAAAGATTCCGATTATCTTATAAAGATGTTTGAAGAGGCTGAGAAGTTTTTGCTTGCCTTTCCCCTTTATGTTGATTCAATGCCTACAATTGTAAAGACTTTTATTGAATCCCTTGAACCCCTCTGCGGCAGAAAGGAAAATCCTGATATTGGATTTCTTGTGCAGTCAGGTTTGCCCGAATCAATCCATTCAAGGTATGTGGAGAGGTATCTAAAAAAGCTCTCAGCCCGTCTGGGTTGTAGCTACATGGGAACAATAATTAAAGGAGGGGTTGAAGGTGCGCAGGCAAAACCTGTATGGATGAACAAAAAGCTCTTTAATTCTTTTTATCAACTTGGCAAGACCTTTGGCGAGACAGGAAAATTTGATGAAGAAATTGTTGACAGGCTTGCCCAACCCGAAAGGTACTCAAAAATTCATTTGTGGCTTTTTAAATTATTTGGAAAGTTTTGGTACTGGGACACAATGCTCAAGAAAAACAATGCCTTTGAAAAACGGTTTAATAAACCTTATTTGGAGGTAAAATAGATTTCCTGCCGTGGAAGAAAATTTCCTATCCAAAAAATTGAAAAAACTTAAAACCTATCTAAAAAATCCTAAATTTATTTTAGGTGTTTACATTGCAGTTACCGTAATTGCAAGTACTGCCAGCCTTTTGAAGCCTGATAGGGAGCTTGGCGGCAACTTACATAAGGATTATAATAACTATCTAATCATAAAACATTCGTTTTCCCACCTGATTGAAAATAAGGATTTGTATATCTCCTATCCGATGGATCACTGGGACCTTTACAAATATAGCCCTGCCTTTGCCATGTTTATGGGTTTGTTCGCCTATTTTCCTGATTTCATAGGGCTGATACTCTGGAATCTGCTTAATTCAATGATCCTGTTTTATTCAATAAAGCTCCTCCCCGTAAATAATCTAAAGGCTAAATTATTCATCCTCTCTTTTATCCTGCTTGAGTTGTTAAACTCAATGCAAAATTTTCAAAGCAACGGACTGGTTGCCGGATTAATAATTTTCAGTTTCGTATCTTTTGAGAGACGGAATGTAATATTGTCATCTCTCTTTATAATGCTTTCAGTATATGTTAAATTGTTCGGCATTGTTGCTTTTGCCCTATTCCTTCTCTATCCCGACAAGTTAAAATTTATTTTATTTTCAATTTTCTGGTTTTTAGTTTTAGCCCTTTTGCCATTACTGATAGTCTCACCTGACCAGTTGCAATCTTTGTATATAAGCTGGCATAATCTTTTAGCCAATGATTATTCAGTGTCACAGGGGCTTTCTGTAATGGGATGGCTGCACTCATGGTTTGGAATAAACCTTCCTAAATATTATGTTATTTTGGCAGGGGTATTCTTATTCTGTGTTCCTCTTATAAATTTTGATTCTTATAAAAAACCTGCCTTCAGATTGCTTTTTCTCTCATCAATCCTCATCTGGGTAATAATCTTTAATCACAGGGCGGAGTTGCCTACCTTCATTATTGCAATTTCAGGAGTGGCTATCTGGTATTTTATTCAAGAAAGGAAGATTGAAAATCTTATATTGCTTATCATTACCTTCATATTTACTTCCGTTTCGTCTACTGACTTGTTTCCCGATTATTTAAGAGAAAATTTTGTAAAACCATATCTGCTGAAAGCCGTCCCCTCCATATTAATCTGGTTTAAGCTGACCTATGAATTGATTTTTAATAAATATACCCCGATAGAAGAAGCAAAGTAGCTCCCCCTTTTAAAATGCCCTTGCTGAACTGCTATAAGCCGTGATAAATTTAGATATATGCTTAAAGCTGCAATATTGGCCATGAGTGATAAGGGCTATAGGGGTGAAAGGGAGGATAAGAACGGACAGGTTATTAAAGAAATGATAATTGGTTTCCCCTCTGATATAGTCAGTAATAAAATATGACACTCGCAGCAGTTGATAAAACAAAAGCTCTCTATGGACTCCTGTGGACAAAGGAAGATGTTGTTGAGCCTCCTAAGGAATATCACTACAATAAAATGCAGGAGGTAATTCCTGAAAAGATTGTAAGGGGGAGATGGGGAATAGATGCAGGTTCTGGATGCGGTTACGATACTCATTTAATGGCAAAGGACAATCCCTCTGTTAAAATTATAAGTATGGATATAAGCGACGGCGTTTATACGAATTTAAAACTCAATCGTAATTTATCAAATGTCTATGTTGTAAGAGGCTCTGTGCTTGATATTCCATTTAAAGAGGGGGTATTTGATTTTGCCTATTCCTTTGGTGTATTACATCATACCCCAAATCCTCAAAAAGGAGTTTCAGAAATAAATAGGATATTAAAAAAGGAGAGCCCGGCGTTTTTATATCTGTATGAAGACCATTCAGAAAATCCTGTAAAATATGCTGCTGTTAAAATTATTAATCTCTTAAGGGGTATTACGACAAGAATTTCTCCAAAGATTTTATATATCCTGTCATTAATAAGTTCTCCCTTTATTTTTATATTTTTTTCCTGTCCTGCAAAAGTTTTAAGCATATTCAAATCCACTAAAAAAATTGCTGAAAAAATACCTTTTAACTTTGGCACTTCCCTATTCTCTCTGAGGGGGGACCTTTATGACAGATTCGGCGCCCCTATTGAGTATAGATACAGCAGGAGAGAGGTTTATGATATGCTTAATAAATATAGTCTTTTCAATATAAATATTACGAGATTAAAGGCTACAGCAGGGTGGGTTGTGTGGGGATATAAGAAGTGACTTTTTTGAAAATATCAGGATGGGAAAATTAATTACATTTGAAGGTATAGAGGGGTGCGGGAAGACAACTCAGATAAAATTACTTGGGGATTATCTCCGCAAGAAGGGTTATACTATATATGAGACAAGAGAGCCGGGCGGGACATTAATCGGAGACCAGATAAGGAGGATTCTCCTTAATCCTGAGAATAAGGGGATTAATTATATTACCGAACTTCTCTTGTATGAGGCATGCAGGGCACAACTTGTAAAAGAATTAAGTGTTAGGAGTGAGGAGTTGGGAGTAAAAGATAAAGAGATTATACTGTGTGACCGTTTCACAGATTCTACACTTGCATATCAGGGATACGGGAGGGGAATTGATAAAGGTGTAATAAAGGAACTGAATAAGATAGCATCAGGCGGAGCAAAGCCTGTTCTTACCATATTACTTGATTTAGATGTAAAGACAGGTTTGGGGAGGGCAATAGGCAGAAATATTAATAGTCAGAAGTCAGAAGTCAGAAGTCAGGAGTCAGCAGAGAGCAGATTTGAAGAAGAGGCATTAGAATTTCATCTGAAGGTGAGGGAAGGTTTTTTGAAAATTGCCTCAGAAGAACCTGAAAGAATTAAAATAGTAGATGCAAATAAAGGGATAGAAGATATACACAAAGAGATAGTTAAAATTGTAGAAAATTATGTCATTTGAAAACATTCTCGGACAGGAGAGGGCAAAAAAGATACTGATAAATAGTCTAATCAAGGGGAATATCTCCCATGCCTATATATTTGCTGGCCCTGATGAGGTAGGCAAGAAGCTTACAGCCCTGACCTTTGCAAAGACTCTAAACTGTTCCCCGTTAGAGACATACGGGGACAAGCTTAATGGGAAAGAAGATTCTTGTGATGAGTGTCTGTCATGTAAAAAGATTAACAGTCTGAACCACCCTGATTTGAGTATCATTAGAAAAGAGGATGAAAATACTAAAACAAATACAATAAGTGATATTAAAAGGGATTTTGGAGATGAGGATGAGGATAAGGAGAGCAGAACAATTAAGATAGGAGCCATAAGAGAACTTCAGAGAAGGCTGTCGTTTAAACCTTACGAGGGAAAAAAGAAAATGGCTATAATAGATAATGCAGAGGATATGACTACTGAGGCATTGAATTCATTTCTCAAGACATTGGAGGAGCCTCCCGGAGAGACTGTTATAATTCTTATAACATCAAATATGCATTCGCTTCTTCCGACAGTCGTCTCAAGATGTCAGGTGATCAAGTTTAATCCTCTTTCTGATGAACACATAAAAGAGATACTGATTAAAAATTACAAGTTTAGTGAAAATGATGCCTCAATCTTGTCAAGCCTGTCTAAAGGGAGATTGGGTAGTGCACTGACGGCGGATTATAAGGAACTATGTAAATACCGGGAGGATGTTTTGAAGATGATAAAGTCATCTATCAGAGGGGATTTGGAGTATATATTTACTGAATCTAAAAGGCTTTCAAAGGAAAAGGATGAGCTTCCTGAGTTTTTAGATTCTGTTATTGACCTGCTGAGGGATGCAGTAATAATAAATGGAACAGGGATAGATGAGGGTGTTATAAATAAAGATGTAAGTGATAAGATTAAGGAGTTCTCAAGCGGATTGCATATACAGTATATCCTGAATATGGTTGATACAGTTCAACAGACGAAGTCCCTTTTGAAGAGGAATGCAAACCCGCAGCTTGCAATAGAGACAATGATGATGAGCCTTGCAGCAAGCAAGGCGAATCTAATGACTGGAGGTTACAGATGATGGATTCTAATAATACGAATAATACGAATGATACCTCACTTTTTGTAATAGGTATCAGGTTTAAAAGCAGCGGCAAGATTTATGACTTTAAGGCTAATGGTTTTTCAATGAGGGTAGGGGATAGGTGCATAGTAGAGACTGATAAAGGCCTTGAGTTTGGCATTGTGTCAATTGCCAGCAGAAAGGTTTCACGGAATTTGCTCAAAAGGCCACTTAAAAGTGTTGTTAGAAAGGCTACACGGGATGATGTCGTGCAGGTGGAGAAGAATGAGATATTGGAAAAAGAGGCGTTTAATATCTGCCAGAACAAGATTCGTGAGAAAGAGATGCCGATGAAGCTTGTAAATGCAGACTTCAGCTTTGATGCCCAGAAGGCAGTATTCTATTACACATCTGAGGAGAGGGTGGATTTCAGGGAACTTGTAAAAGATTTAGCGTATCACTTTAAAATAAAGATTGAGATGAGGCAGATAGGCTTGAGGGACGAGGC
>JACRGN010000177.1 GCA_016234205.1 Nitrospinota bacterium
GTAGTAACCCTTACTGTAACCCCTGAACCTGGTACTATTTTCACAGGATGGGCTGGAAGTGAAGATTGTTCTGACGGTATAGTAACAGTAGATGCCACAAAAACATGCTGGGCTACCTTTACCAAACCCAGACTTGCAATAAATAAATCAGGAGAAGGGTCAGTAACAATAACCAGCACCCCCGCAGGAATTGACTGTGGAACGAACTGCATATCCGTTTTTGATGCAAACACGGTTGTAACCCTATCAGCCATTCCAGAACCGGGAACAATATTTACAGGTTTCGCAGGCGATGCTGACTGTTCTGACGGTGTCCTCACAATGGATAGCCCTAACATGAAGACATGCTGGGCTACATTTACAAAACCTACACTTGCAATAGCGAAGGGAGGCAGCGGCACAGGAACAGTAACAGCCGCAGGTATAAACTGCGGAACGGATTGTCAGGAGGTTTATAATGCCAACACTGTTGTAACACTTACTGCAACACCTGATACCGGCTCTACTTTCTCATACTGGGGAGGGAATACCGATTGTTCTGATGGTGTAGTAACGATGGATACCCCTGATACTAAGGGATGCTGGGCTATATTTGATACGATACCGTAGTTGATTTATAAAATAGAGTCAGAGAGTCAGGGTCTTTGACTTTGACTCTCTGATTTAAAGCACGTTTTTGATAATACAGATGATTACTCCTCCAAACCCTTCTCTCTCCTCCTCATCCTGAGCATCTCCCTCTGGAGCAGGAAGGTATATTGGGTTATCAACTCCATATCATCTTCATGCATGGCGTAGTATTTTATCCCGGTAGCGTATTTTTTTGGCTGGTCAGGGTCGGTCTTAACATCTTCAATCCTCATGACCTCACCTAATGCCGATATTGAAAATGGAGGCTGTGCCTTTGGCGGTGCAATTATCAATTTTAAGATGTCCCCCCTCTTAAATTTCTGGCTGCATATTATTTTTAGACCCAGACCGCTTATATCCACACAGACGGCGACATTTTCTCCTTCAACTTTAGGTTTTGCCTGTGTAATGATTGTTGATATGACAGCCATCTTCCTGTATATATCCTGAACTATATCAATTAAAGATACATCTAAATGGGAAACCTTTTTAATGGCATCAGCCTCACTGTAGCCAATAAAGATACCTGTTGAAACTGATGCTGTCTCTCTCCTGTCTGATGATTTTCTTATCAGATAATCTCTCTTCTTCTCCTCTGCCTCTTCCTTTGTTTGAAGATAAAATTCCATTGGGAATGAGTCCTCAATTCTTGCAGACTCTCTCTCGGCGACATGCTTGTTGTCATAAAGGTCTTTGTTTTTGTATCCCTTTGCCATCTCTGCGGATGAAGGTTTCTCTTCTGCCTGTTCGGTGGGCTTAGCCTCTCCCTTTATTTCTTTTACCGATATTTGCGGTTCTTTCTCTGCTTTAACCGGTTCAGGCGGTTTAGCTTCCTCCTTTAAGAGTTTTTCTATCTTTAGGACTATTATTGGAAATGTTTTATTGCTTATTATTCTCGTCTGTATGTTAAAAGTAGTCCCCCCTTTTTCTACAATTACCTTAGTAAGAATACCTTGCGGGACATTGTCAGGTTTTTCAGTCGGAGGGGAAAGCTGAATCGCAATAAGGTCCTCCTTAATTTTTTTAACAACAGAGGAATAGACCTTAGTTACAGAATCTATTTGAACTTCCATTGAGACACTTTTTTCCAGTTCAAAATAATCAGTAAGTCCCATATAATTTCCTTAGATAGATTTAATATAATTTTAATAAAGTTTATGTTATTTAAAGGAGTCTGTCAAATATATAATATAGACTCCATTAATAAATTTCAATTGACAGAAAATTTATATTTAATTAAAATGCATACTTTATGAAAAATAAATTCCTATCATTCGTCTTTTCAGAGAAGGTTCACTGGAGGCATTATTTTGGCGGACTGTCATTGCTTTTGATAATTCTCCAGTTATTGACAGGGCTTTTTCTTATATTTTTTTACGACCCAACACTTGATAATGCCTATAAGAGCGTTCAGCATCTGACAAATGAAGCTACAGGCGGCAGCCTTTTAAGGAATATTCACAGATGGGCATCCTTTCTCCTTTTTCTCACAGTCCTTATCCACGTCATAAGATGCATATTGAGATGGGACTTCTTTAATCCTGCCAAGAAAATACTCTGGCTTACAGGCATACTGCTTCTCCTGCCGATGTTTTTATTGGTAGTAACAGGTTTAATACTTCCATGGGAGTGGAAGGGTTACTGGTTTATGGAGATAATTCCAAACTATTTTGAATTCATTCCAAGAATCGGAAACAGTCTGAAGACGTTTTTTATAGATAGTTTTACACTGCCAAGGTATCAGGTAATACATATATTAATATTACCTATTGTTACCCTTATACTCATTGATTATCATTTTCTTGACAAGTTGCGTCAGAGAGGGATGTTTACATACATATTAAGACACACATTATTATCGCTTCCATTTCTTATAGCTATAGTACTACTCGCAAAATATGTTACAATACCTTCCAACGACCCGCAGGAGATACCAATGCCTCTTGAAGGGAGATATATACCGGCACCTGAATGGTATTTCCTTATATTGCTTTTACCCCTTATGTATTTTAAGGGCAAATTGGTATTAATCTTATCAATATTACTCCCTTCCTTACTCTTTGTGGTTCTTTCCATATTGCCTTATCTTTATAGAGGTAAAAAGGTACCGGAAGGATGGGATTTCTTAAAGAAGAGCAGATTCAGGAAGCCTGTAAAGGGTGTAATGGTATTCTTAATATTTATTGCAATTGTTGCACTTATTTATCGTGGTTCATACAAGTCTCCCACCCTCGGGTGCAATGGCTGTCATCATCTAAATAACGGATTCAGGATGGGGGTTGTGCCAAAACAATTTAAGGATAGAAATACCCTGCCAAATTTAAATGATAATTTATGGATGATGGGGCACTGGTTTTATCCCGATGAAATCTATTAGTTCTAAAAAGAAATTTTTATTAATACTCACCGTTTTAATTGCAGTAATTCTAACTGTCTATCTCCTTGTCAGTAAAGGAAAAGACAGGGCAATAAAGAAGAGTCTGGAGATATACATTAATGCGATAGTTAATAAAGATTTTGATACTATTTTTAAATACCATGCCCACTCTCAGAGGTTGGTAGCGGTTGCAATGAAATACCCTGAAACCATGGATGCTAAGATTAAGGAGATATATAATGAGCAAAAGGCACTGTATGAGCAGGCACAGTTGATAGATAATACAAAAGAATTCTGGTCAGAGAAATTTCTTATAGTCAGGGATATGAGATACAGGATAATCAATATGGAGATGGTAAGAGATATAGAAAATCCAACCTCGCCTATAAGGGAAAGGATAGATGCGATGATGGAAGTAGAGGTAGAATATGCAAATAAAGAGACAGCCCCTCAATTTGCCGGCGAAAAAATTAAAAATGTAGTATATCTTATAAAAATGGTCCACAGTA
>JACRGN010000171.1 GCA_016234205.1 Nitrospinota bacterium
AAGAGCCATGTCATGCCTGCCACGGCTCCGATAACACTATAAGGGGAATACTCCTGGTCTCTGTTCCCCGTGAAGAAACGGTAAATAGTATCGATATGCTGGATAAGGAGGTTGCGAAAGAAGAAAGCCAGATAAATAAACGAATAGGCGAGAGGAATGAACAGATTAAAATTCAAAAGGAGAATACTGAAAAACTGCTGTCAGCAACAAGAGGAAAGATTCGTAAGAATACTGCTGTTACGATAGGTGCGGGTATTCTGATAACTGCAGTAACGGTATTTCTATTGGTATTATTCTTACGGAGGTGGATTATAAAGCCCATACAGGATAGCGCTGCCATTGCCGATGGGGTTGCCGGCGGAGACCTCTCTCAAAGGGATTTAGATGTTACATCCGAAGATGAAGTTGGGATACTCGGCAGGGCCCTTAATGCAATGAAGAATAATTTAAAAAATATGATAGTCAGCGTTAGAAACAATGCTGAAAGTGTTGCCTCAGGGGTGGATGAGATATTGAAGATCGTATCGGCAACTGCCAACGGGGCGGAAAAACAGAATGTGCAGGCTACTCAAATAGCAACATCCATGGGTGAGATGTCTTCGACAGTAATAGAAGTGGCAAAAAATTCTTCCGATGCTGCAAGCTCTGCGAAGGCAGCAATGGAAGCTGCCGATGATGGCGGCAAAAAAGTTGAAGCTACAGTCGAAGGTATGAATAGAATCTCATCGTCTGTAGAGGAATCTGCAAAGGCAATAGGAGAGTTGGGAAGGAGTTCTGACCAGATAGGCAAGATTGTATCGGTTATAGATGATATAGCAGACCAGACCAATTTACTTGCCCTTAATGCTGCTATAGAGGCTGCAAGGGCAGGGGAGCAGGGGAGGGGGTTTGCAGTAGTAGCGGATGAGGTAAGGAAGCTGGCAGAGAGGACAACAAAGGCGACAAAAGAGATTGCGGGTATGGTGAAGACGATGCAGTCAGGGATGTCAGAAGTGGTGAAATCAATGGAGGATGGGACAAAGGAGGTAAAGAGGGGAGTGGGTCTTGCAAACAGTGCAGGAGAGTCTCTATCAAAAATAGTAAATTTAGTTCAGAGTGTTACAGAAATGATAAATCAGATAGCAACTGCCACAGAAGAACAATCCTCTGCGACAGAGGAGATTTCATCGAATATCGAGGATATTTCTAAAGTTGGCAAAGAGACTGCAGAAGGGGCTGGCAGATCTTCTGATGCCGTAAATCGCCTAAAAGGGCTTGCTAATAATCTTCAGGAATTGGTGGAGAAGTTTAAAGTTTAACTTAAGGGGAGGGAATAATGAAGCAGATAAAATTATTCATTGCAATAATAATTGGAAGTGCGGTTCTGTGGGGAAATACAGCAACAGCAGGGGAGATACCTGCAAAACCAAAGATTCCAAATACACCCGAAGCAATAGAGGCTGGTAAAAAAATATATTTCAGGAGGTGCAGCTTTTGTCATGGACTCGAAGGTAAAGGGGATGGGCCTGTATCTGACCAGCTTCTTCCAAGACCCCGTGATTTTACAACAGGATTGTTTAAGCTGAGGACGACCGTTAGCGGAGAACTGCCAGTTGATGAAGACCTCTTCAGGGCAATCAGTAGAGGACTGACAGGTTCTGCAATGCAGCCCTTTGATATAGATAAGATTAAAAGCGGCCTTACGGAGGAAGAACGTTGGCAGGTAATTTATTATATAAAGACATTTTCAGAAGATTTTAAAGATCCTGATAGAGACCCTACTAAACAATTGGTCAAGGTCTCAAAGCAGATTCCCTCATCCCCTGAGAGTATTGCAAAGGGTAAGGAGCTTTTTCAAAAGATGAAGTGCTGGGAGTGTCATGGAGAAAATGCCAGAGGAAATGGTCCTAATGCACCAAGATTAAAGACAAAGGATGGAAAGAATGACCCGATTCTGCCTGCTGACCTCTCTAAATTCTGGAGATATAAGGGAGGCAGTACAGTCAATGATATATATATGAGATTCAATACCGGCTTAAATGGAACACCGATGCCCTCATTTACAGATTCTCTGAGTGATGAGGAGCGATGGCATCTGGCAAACTATGTTGTATCCCTTCAGAAAAAGGAGATTAAGAGCGGTGTTCTTACAACTAAGATTGTAAAGGGAGATATACCCCTTGATACTGAAAATCCTATATGGGCAACTGCGGAACCCATAGATATGATGATGTCCGGGCAGGTGGTTGTAGCACCACGGTGGGAGAACCCTTCTGTTGATTTGGTAACTGTAAAGGCTGTCTATAATGATAAAGAGATTGGATTCCTCTTTGAGTGGAGTGACCGCTTTAAGGATACAGCACACAAAACAGAGACGGAGGTTAATTTTGGAGCCTATCAAGCAGCCCTTTCTGCAAAACCAGCAGGGTATCATTCATATGTGAAATGGCAGGAAATACCGAGGGATATAGGGAATTTCAGGGATTCCATTGCAATTCAGTTTTCTGCAAAACCGATGGAAGGGACAGAGAAGCCGCATTTTGTCAGGGGCGACACGAGTAAAAGTGTCAATCTGTGGGTATGGAAATCAGAACTTCAGGAAGAAGGAAAGGTTACCCCCTTTGAAAAAGGGGGGTTAGGGGGGATTTCTCCTGTAGAAGACTCAAATGTAAATGGGTTTCAAAAACCATTTACACCACAGTCTCCGGAGGGACAGCAGGTAAAAGGGGCGGGTGTGTGGAAGGATGGGCAGTGGAAAGTGGTTATGGTGAGGCCACTGACAACACCCGATAAGAATGATATACAGTTTGAAAAAGGAAAGTTTATCCCATTTGCATTAAATGCTTGGGATGGCTCAAATGGTGAACATGGGTTGGCAATGTCTGTATCTTCGTGGAACTATATCCTCCTCGAAACCTCAACCCCAACCCATGTTTACCTATATACTTTTCTCAGTATGGCTTTGATTGGTGGTGCGGAGGTATGGCTGGTAAGGCGAAAAAACGGGAGATAATTTATTGTGAACAGGGAAGAGGCGGTAAAAGTATATCTTGACGGCTTATTTTTAAAGAATGTAGAGATAGGTATGTTTTTTGAGGCAGCAAGGTCTCTTTCTAAAGAGGATAAAGTTAGAATACAACTTGCAGTAGAAAGATATGCAACAAATAAACAAGATGAGAAAGATGATAACCATGCTGAGAAAAATTTTCAATGTAAAGGAGGTGATAAAAGGAAATGTTTAGTCTTATAAGAGAAAGGAGGGAAGTGATGAAAAGATTTTTAAGTTTCTTGTTTGTGTCATGCCTTGTAGTTGCAGTATGTGTAGGCGGGGTTTATGCCTACGATGAGG
>JACRGN010000172.1 GCA_016234205.1 Nitrospinota bacterium
TACTCCTTAACCTTGCTTGGTATTACATTTGTGGTCCTATGAATATAAATCATATTTCTATACCTCCTTAATTTTTATCTCCAGGAACTGAAATACTCCGGCATTGTGCAGTCCCTGCATGGCGGAATAGCCTCGTATTGTTTTTGAATCATATTTCTTCGTATTTCAATTGCTGTCTTCCCGTTCCAGATGTCCTTCAGGCTGTCCTTATTGACATTCCCGAGAATGGGATTGCGGAGCCAGTCATTACCGCATAAGATAACATCGCCATTATACAGGATATACATCTGGCGGAACGGCAGGACACAGCAATTGGAAAAGGTGGAAAAAAGCCTCTGTCTTAAAGATTCCCTTAATGATTTTCCCAATGTTTTTGGCTTTAAATCCTCTACATCAATAGCGCCGCCGCGATTATGAAGTATTGTGATTACCTCTGTCCTTACCCCCCTCTCATGCCAGTATTTTACTGCCTTGGAAATTTCATCCTCGTTTTGCTTGGTTTTCAAAAAGCGCACTGAAACTATTGCCTTACCATGATTATAGGAAATTATCTTTTCAATGTTGTTCATGACCCTCTCAAACTCAAACCCTGGGAGCAAGGCCGAATAAGTATCTTTATAAAAGGCATTCAAACTAATCGCAAGGTAGTCAAGTTCCGATGACATCAGGTCTTTAAGCAACTCATCCTTGATAGTATAGGCATTGGTAGAGAGGTGAACGATTAATCTACCCTTACTCTTCTCTTTTACATAACTTATAGCCTTACAGATATCTTTATCCAGCAGGGGCTCATTCTGGAGCATGGGAGCAAAGTTTGTCAGATTAGGGAACTCTACACATTCATCTACAATTTTCTTGAATGTCGCCCATTCCATCTTGCCCTGTGATGTAATCTTTGATGTATAAGGGTAGGGGCAAAAGACGCATTTTGCATTGCAGGACGACTGTGTCTGAACCTGAATAGATATCGGATAAGTATCCTTGCCATCTTCAAAGTCCTTCAACACCTTTCTAAAACCCATTATCTTTTTTACAAATTTCAGATTTTCAATAATATCAGTTAAAACTACGCCCATTTTATTCTCCTACAATGATTCTGCAATCATCTCCATGAGGCAATCGTATCTGGCACTGTGCAGTTCCTGCATGCCGGAATATCGCTGTATTGCCTCTCCAGTATCAGCCGTTTTATCCTCTTTGATTCTTCGCTGTTCCAGACATCCCTCAAGCTCTTCTCCTTTACATTACCTATGACTGAAAGTCTATTCCAATCGTGAGTACATAAAATGACATCACCATTAAAAAGTATACACATCTGCCTTAATGGGAATATACAGCATTTAGAATAGTGTGCAATCAGGGCGTCCCATATCTTCTTCCTTTTTATCTGGTGTCTTGGCCTCAACCCTGCAATCTCAACAGCGCCGCCCCTGTTGCTGATGTGCGGGATGATTTCAACCCTTAATCCACGTTTTCTCCAATTTATTATTGCATCAGGGATTTCAGACTCATTCATGCTTGTCTGCAGGATACGGAGCCAGACCCTCATCTTACCTAAATTTTTAGATAACAGGTTCTCAATGTTTTCTATAATTCTCTCAAACTTGAAACTCGGCATCTGGGCCTCATAGGTCTTCTTTGTGAAGGCGTTTATACTTATAGCAAGATAATCAACCCCTGCCTCTATTAATCCAGTGAGTATTTGATCGTTAAGAAGATATCCGTTCGTTACAACTGTAAAAGATGTTCTGCCCTTGCTCTTTTCCTTGAAGTATGCAATTTCCTTGAAGATATTCTTATTCATTAAAGATTCGTTCTGTAATGTCGTTGTAAAAAATTCCAGCGTGGGAAATGTTGTGCATTCGTCTACAATCTTTTTGTATAACTCCCACTCCATCTTTCCCTGCGGAAGCGATTTTGAAGTGGTGATATAGGGACAGAAGAGGCATGTGCCATGGCACAGGGAGTTGGTTTGGACCTCTACATGAAGCGGCAGTGTTTCAACACCACTCTTGTATTCACTGATTGTCTTCTTAAACCCATATATCTTTTTAATGTATTTTAAACTCTCTTTAATCTCTAACCCTAAGACAGACACAGTTTTCTCCTTTAATTGCTACCTGACAATCTTTTCGCTTATCTTCCTTCTTATCTGCAGAGGGGCTATCTTACCCCTGACAGTAGGAATAGGATATTCCCTCTTAATCTGTATAGTATCGGCCTGGGCCCAGAATGCCCTTGAATAGTCGTGGGAATATGTTCCCTTTGTAAGGCCTTCGGCAATAACCTCTCTGAGCTTGGCCTCATCTATATCGCCAATGGCCGGGCTTACCAGAAAATAGAGCCTCGGTATCCCTGTCTCATCGCTCTCCTCAAGCACCTGATACGAAGTTGCATCGCCGCCAAATCTCTTCGGCAGCGTCTCCTGTATAAGCGGGAGGAGGTCGGTCCCTATGAATGTTGCGCCCTCAGCAGTAAGTTTTTCAAAGCTTCTGATGGTATGTATATGCAAATCAAATCCGATCTTTTCAAAGTCGCACCCGCAGGACCTCTTTTCTACTACCCCA
>JACRGN010000169.1 GCA_016234205.1 Nitrospinota bacterium
CAGTAGTAGGATTCCCACATGATATAAAGGGTGAGGGTATTTATGCCTATGTCACTATAAAAGAGGGGCATCTGCCATCAGAGGAACTAAAAAAGATACTCACCGGGCATGTCAGGTCTGCAATTGGTCCTATTGCAACACCTGATAAACTTCAATTTGCTGTAGGATTACCCAAGACACGAAGCGGCAAGATAATGAGGAGAATCCTAAGAAAAATCGCATGGGGTGACATCCACGACCTCGGAGATATAAGCACACTTGCCGACCCGTCAGTTGTGGATGAGCTTCTCAAGGGAAGACTCTAAATCTGTGTCACTGGAAACTTGATTATAAAATCTGTCCCTTTGCCTGACTGACTGTTTACCTCAATTACTGCATTCAGATAATCAAATATATTTTTTACAATAGAGAGACCAAGACCCGTCCCGTAAGGCTTTGTAGTAAAGAAGGGGTCAAAAATAAATTTGAGTTTTTCTTTGTCTATACCGCATCCTGTATCTGACACCTCTACCACCACTCTCTTCTCTATACCGTCCATATCAGTTGAATTAGACTGAAGCTCCCTTTCCCTATATGTCCTTATACATAGCGTTCCGCCTTTACTCATTGCCTGTATGGAATTAAGATATATATTCAAAAATGCCTGTTTCATCTTATCCTCATCCAATAAAGTCTTTGGCAGCTCATTGTCATAGTACCTGTTTATAACTATCTCCTTGTCTTTAATGTCACTCCTTACCATGAGGAGTGTATCGTCTAAGAGCAAATTTATATCCATCTGCTTCAGCTTCAATTTAAGGGGTTTTGCATAGCTCAAAAGGTCTTCAAGAATACCCTCCAGATGAAACACCTCTTTTAATGCAAGGTCAAAATGTTCCTTGGTATCCCCGACAAAGGGGATCAGCCTGTTTAATATCTGGAGATTCATCTTTATTGATGACAGGGGGTTTCTTATCTCGTGGGCAATACCAAGCGATAACTGCCCGAGGGAGGCAAGTCTCTCTGTATCAGCAATCCTTTCCTGGAGTCTCTTATCTTCAGCCATATCCCTTACAATACCTATCGTCCCTATGATACTGCCATTATCATCCTTTAATGGGGAGGTGCTGAGAGATGTCTTTCTGATATTGCCATCCCTGTCTACAACCTCTACCTCATTCAAGCCATTCATTCCGATTTCTATCCCCTTCTCAGGACTATTTTCTATCTGTCTCGCATTCAATATACTGAGCAGCGGCTTACCAATAAGCTCATCCTTGTTATACCCCCACTCGCTAACTTTATTATTTAAGTAGATAAACCTCCCCTCAATATCTACTGCCCAGACTATATCGTTGGCATCATCAATAAGCCTTTTATAAAAATCTAAAATCATAGGCATAATTCTATCATGTTTTGGGTTTGATTATATGAAGAGATTTTGAATTGAAAGATTGGAGATATTATTACTGGAGTTTTATTGCAAAAAAAAGAGGGGTGATTTTTCCATCACCCCTCTTTCTAAATCATATTTTAATCAACTTCTATCAGCACTTGCAGAGACCATGCAGATGCTTTACCATGTCTTTAATTTCAGCATCGGTAAGAATGCTTTTCCATGGCGGCATAAAGGTTGATTTGCTGACTGCAGCACCACCCTCTTTTATTGCAGTAAAGATGTTATCATCTGAAAGCTTTTTCATCTCTGTAGCACTTGTGTGGTCTCTCGGTGCTGTTGAGAGGGAGGCAGCGTTAATACCTCCGCCATTCCCCTTTGAGCCATGGCACTGAAAGCAGTATAGCTTATAATTATCCTCTGCCTTTTCAGCAATTGCAAGAGGGGTAATCATCAATCCTAAAAACATAATACTTAAAACCATTAAACTTACCTTTTTCATTATCTTTCACCTCCAAAAAAAATGTCATTCCGAGTGAAGCGAGGAATCTCTCTTATCAGATTCTTCGGGCTTTGCCCTCAGAATGACAGCTAATGCTGTCATTTCATAGATGCAATAAATTTTGCAAGAAGCATGAAATCCTCATCCGAAAGTTCACGTCTTGGCATCCATATCTTTGGGTCATACTTCTGAGGATTCTTCAAGAAATCAAAAATCCAGTCAGGATTCAGCCTTTCACCTGCATTGTAAAGTGTCGGGCATGATGTCCCGCCTGAATCAGCCTTATCCCTGTGGCAGCCGCTGCATCCCTCTTTCTGTCCAAACAGCACCTTTGCCTTTGCCTTTGAGAAGGTATCATCAACAATAACACCTGCCTTCATGGTTGGCTCTTTAAGGGTCATCAGGTATTTTGTAACTGCCTCTGCATCATCCTTTGAGAGAGCAGATGCACATGGCTTTACATCACCAATCTCATCCTTTTTCTCGCCCATCTTAATATTATTCAAATATACTGTCCCTGCAGG
>JACRGN010000170.1 GCA_016234205.1 Nitrospinota bacterium
GAGCCTCCTAAATTCTCCATAGAGATACTCTTTCCCTTTTCTATTAACTTCCCTGCTCCTCTCTAAATGACCTTTATCTTTCAGTGCAGCTACAGCCCCTGTCTGTGCCAAAGAGTTTACATTAAAGGGCTGTCTCACCCTATTCATAAAATTTACAAGTTCAGCCCTTGCAAAACCATAACCTACCCTCAAGCCTGCAAGACCATATATTTTAGAAAATGTCCTTAATACTATTACATTTTTTCCATCCCTTACATATCTTACAGCATCAGGGAAATCTTCTCTTTCCACATATTCATAATATGCCTCATCAAATACCACGATTATATCGTCCCTTAATCTGCCAATGAACCTCTCTATATCTCCTCTTCCGACTGCAGTCCCTGTTGGATTATTGGGATTGGATATAAAAATCATTTTAGTCTTTTCTGAAATTGCTTCTGCCATTCTTTCAAGGTCATGGGTAAAATCTTTCAAAGGAACAACTACACCTCTGCAGTTTGCAGCCTGAGTCACAAGCTTATAAAAAATGAATGACTGATCTGCAAATACAATCTCGTCCCCCGGATTTAAAAATGTCCTGACCGATAGCTCAATAATCTCATTTGAGCCGTTTCCAAGGATTATATTTGACGGTTTTATATTAAAATACTCAGCAATTGCCTCTTTAAGATAAAACCCGCTTCCGTCAGGATAACGATGGATATTTGGTAATGAATCCTCTATTGCTTTTAGTGCCTTTGATGAGGGGCCTACTGGGTTTTCGTTTGATGCAAGCTTGATAGAGTTTTTAATCCCCAACTCTCTCTCAAGCTCTTCTATAGGTTTACCGGGCTCGTATGGTATAAGATTCTTTATATGGTCAGGTATCTTTAACTCCATTTCACTTAGAACACGAATCACACGAATAGACGAATTACACAAAAAAATTCAAACAGGGATATACAGGATGGACAAGATAAAAGAAAATCCTGATTATCCTGTGCATCCCTGTTAAATAAATGTCTTTATTCGTGCCATTCGTGTATTTGTGGAATTCGTGTTCCTCTTTAGCTCCATTTCGGATAAGAGCCGAGTATTTTTAAGAATAAAACTTCCTTCTTAAGCCTTTCTATAGTCCTGACAACATTTTTATCTTCTATATGACCTTCAAAATCTATATAGAATACATACTCCCAAGCCCTTTTTCTTAAAGGCCTTGATTCAATCTTTGTAAGATTAATTTTCTCTTTTGCAAATGGCTCCAGAATGTAATACAGAGCACCAACCTTATCCTTTATAGATACGAGTATTGAAGTCTTATCACTCCCGCTTTTAGCCCTTTTTGTCTTGCCGATGATAAGAAATCGGGTATAGTTATTTTTATTATCCTCTATCTTCCGTGCCAGTATATTTAATCTGTAAAGTCCTGCCGCCGCCTCACTGGCTATTGCTGCAGCCCCCTTCTCTTTTGCAGACATCTCTGCTGCCCTTGCAGTGCTTGAAACTTCATAATGAGGAATGTTTGGGAGATTTCTCTCAAGCCATGACCTGCACTGGGCAACAGGCTGCGGATGCGAATATATCTTTTTTATCCCTTTTATATCCTTTCCTCTTGACATAAGAAAGTGGTGTATCTCCAGAAATATCTCGCCGCATATATTGACACTGGAATCTACAAAAAGGTCAAGTGTATGGGTCACAACCCCTTCCATTGAATTCTCTATCGGGACAACACCATAATCAGCCCTCCCTGTTTCCACCTCAGAAAAGATTGTATCAAGTCTATCTGTTGGAACATAAACGGCAGATGAGCCGAACTGATTCATAGCCGCGAGATGGGTGAAAGTAGCCTGCGGCCCAAGATATGCTATAGTAAGGGGTCTCTCTAAAGACAGGGTAGCGGATAGAATCTCTCTATATACTGATTTTAGGGAATCATTCTGGAATGGCCCCCTGTTTATCCTGCTTAAGCGGTTTACTATCTCCCTTTCCCTGTCAGGAACATGGAAATTACTCTTGGTCTTTGATTTCTCTTTCCCTATCAAGATGGCAAACTCAGCCCTCTTGTTCAAGAGCTCCAGCAATTTCTCATCAATCTCATCAATCCTCTTTCTTAACTCATCAATTTTACTCAATACAGGTTTACCTCTCATTAATAATTTTTAATGAACAAAAACATGATAAGCCACAGAGACACAGAGGCACAGAGAAAATAACAAAAGAAATTGATTTTTCTCTTTTAAAGGTTTTTTCTTAATTTTAATTCATCTCTGTGTCTCCGTGCCTCTGTGGCAAATTTTATAATTCCCTATACATCAAAAAAAATCAGTCTTCAAAAATCTTTATAAAATTCTCCACACAGGCTGGACAAAAATGTTTCCCGGAATTTTCTCTTATTATTCTTACTGCATCGTCCTTTTCCACGCATTTGCGATATGGTCTATCAGTGGTTAGGGCATCATAGGCATCAGCCACTGCCAATATCCTTGCACCTAATGGTATATCCTCACCATTTAAACCCTTTAAGCCGCTGCCATCGTATTTTTCATGATGGTAAAGTATATACGGGATTATATCCTTCAGGCTCGGAATAGGCTGAAGTATGGATGCACCTTTTTCAGGATGCTCCTGTATTGTCTTATACTCTTCGGGGGATAGTTTGTCTTTTTTAAACAGTATCTCATCCCTTATCCCTATCTTCCCGATGTCATGGAGGAGGGCTGCAAGTCTCAGTTTCTCAATCTCCTCCTTACTCAAGCCTATTGAGCTCGCTATCATTACGGTATATTTAGCCACATTCTCAGAATGATAACGAGTATAGTTATCCCTCTCATCCAATGCCTTTGCCAGTGAGGATATACTTGCAAGCATAAGGTCTCTCTCAATCTCAAGTATCTCCCTCTTCTCTGCGAGGAATCTCTCTATGATAACCACTACCTTTTCAATGGTAAAAGGCTTTAACAGATATGCATTAATACCTGCCCTTTTCCCAAGCCCCCTTGCACCCCTGCTCCCCTTTGATGTCAATGCAACAAATGGTATATGCTTCGTAATTTGATTTGCCTTTACCTGCTTGCAAAATTCAAATCCGGTCATCTTTGGCATCTCAATATCGGATATGATAATATCCGGCAATTCAATAAGTGCCTTTTGAATGCCCTCATCACCGTCTGATGCAGTAATGACAGTAAAACCCTCTTTACTAATTCCATTCTTCAGAACACTTATTACGGTCGGGCTGTCGTCAACAATAAGTATCTTTTCCTTTCTTTTGTTCAATGTCTCGCTGAGGACACTCTCAACCTTTGAAACGATCTCCTCCATAGAAAATGGTTTTGTTATATATTCATCTGCACCTGCATTAAAACCCTTTTCTATAATCTGGTCATCCGCAAGGGCAGAGACTATCATCACAGGAATACCTGTCGTATCACTGTTACTTTTAATATCCATACAAACCTGCAGACCATCCTTGCCGGGCATTGTTATATCTGTAATTACAAGGTCAGGTTTTATCTTAGATATATCTCGTATGGCAGAAGCCCCTTCATACATGCTGAATATTTCGTATTTATCCCCCTTCAAGGCATTTTTAATTACATTGTGAATCACCTCTTCATCGTCTATAAGCATTATCTTCTTCTTGCTTATGGGCAGGCTGTTTATCACAAGCTCATAAAGGCTTTCTATATCCGAGCCTAATACCCATGTCTTATCTCCATTATGGTCAACTCTTTTAGACGGCTCAAACAGGATGGAAACAACAGGAATATTCGCCGTATCTTTATCCTCTTTAAGCAATTTATAGATTCCGAGCTCCTCAAAGAGGATAACAATATCAGCCTTATTGCTCTTTATAAAATTTATCAGGCCTACCGGCGGCACAACCTTGGGTTTTATTACCTTGCTGTTCTTGAACATGGATAAGAGAATATCATCCATCAGTTTATTATCAGTTGATATCAGCACCTTTTTTTCATCCATAACTATTTCATCCTAAAAAATGCGTGAATAAAACCACAGAGGCACGGAGACACAGAGATATTAAAAACTTTTTAAAATATTTATTTTTTCAGTGCCTCTGTGTCTCTGTGGTTTTATTAGGTTTTTGTTTTTTTAATCTCAATATCTTTCTCTGTGTCCTCTGTGGTTAATGCATTATTTGTGTTCATTTCTACAAAAATATCCTTTAATAGCCTTTAGTTTTTTTATTTAATTTATAAAAGCGGGGTATCAGAAAAATTAGGCTGTGGCACATTCAACTATATTTCTTCCTTATCTCTTCATTGGCATTTATAAAGGAAAGGATGTTTTCTCTTGCCTTTTTGTAAATCTGTTCTTCAATAGACTGGAGGACAAGCCTTCCAAAAAGGGTTGTTACACCTGGTATAACAGGTATATCTTCAGGATTCTTTTTAAATTTATCCACCTTCTTTGTTATTTCATTACTATCATAAAGCTCATTTTCAGAATAGATATACTTTGCCTTTACATAATCCCTTTCCTTCTTTTCACTCAGGCTCAAGCTTGTAACAATGTTTTCCATATCAACAGATGATGGGGCTTTATCTTTTTTAGAGATGATATCTTTAATTGCCTTAAAATATTTTTCTTTAGTGGCACGGGCGGATAGAAGTTCAACAGGAATCTTGGAACTTATCTCAAACTCCATGCCGTCACGGGTCACCAGCGGGGAACTAATCTCATATGTAATACCATGACATTCAAAACGACCATCCTTCTTTGGCTTATATTTATCACGGAATTCGGAACGTAGCCTGTTAAGACTTTTTGATACACTCTCTTGAAATAAATGTTCTTTTAAGGTAGGCATATCCCCCCTTTACTTAAGTTGTTAAAAAATATCATAAAATTTCAGCATAGTCAACCTTCAAATATGATAGAATGAATATAATTTATGTTCTCTTTTTTAAAAAATAAGATTGTAAGGGAGATTATTGGAGTTCTCTTTATAGCATTTGCAGTATTCTCCTTCATAAGCCTAATCTCTTACCACAGTGATGACCCTTCATTCAGTAAATATATATCCACAAAGGTGCCTGTAAAAAACTATGCAGGTATTGTCGGCGCCTATTTTTCCGATGCAACTGTTCAATTCATTGGGAGCGGCTCATACTTCATCATCATAGCCCTCCTTTTTATAGGATGGACAATCTTCCGGAATGAAAAGATAAGCATCTCCATATTTTCATTAATTGGCGGGGTATCAAGCACCATATTTCTATGCTCTCTCACTTATCTGCTTTTCAGTAAAGATCCCTTCTTTGGAAATGTAGCCCGCTCCGGAGGTGCATTGGGCTATTTCATTGCAGAGGA
>JACRGN010000018.1 GCA_016234205.1 Nitrospinota bacterium
ACCAAGAGACATATACATCGTAAATCTCTCAATTGTATTCAGTTCCCTTCCGCTTAAGGCAAATGTAAAGTTTTTAAATGCCCCATCATAATTTTTATCTTCTATCTGTTTTAATGCCTCTGATATAAGAGGGTCTTCAACCTCCTCTATAGGGGTCAAGGATTCGAGGGTTCGAGGGTTCGAGGGATTATTCTCGCTTGACCCCTTGACCCCTTGACCCCTTGACCCCTTGATTTCTCCAAATATATTTTCCATCATCTCCCTCACCCTATGGTCATAGGTATGCAATTTTAAAACATCTTCTCTTCCTCTCTCTGCTATTGCCTCTCTCTCTTTCGGATGGATGAGATAATAGTCTGCAAGCTCGATAATATTTTCATCGTTGTATATTACAAGATGCTCCCTGTCCTTAAAAAAATCTGTAAAACCGCTCTCTTTTGCATTGTCTGTGAATAAGAGACTGCCGGTTGATAGTGCCTCAAAGACCCTCATATTGAGGTCATCTTTAATTGCCTCATTAAAAATAATCTTTGAACGGCTGAATGTGAGTGCCATATCCTTAAGAAATGACCTCTCTACATGGACATTAAAATATCTTGAGAGTTTATCAAGGAGCATCTTTCTCCTGACATGATTCTTTGTAATACTTCCTACAAACCCTATGTCGTATACCTTTTCAACATCAAATTTTTTATGAATACCGGGGTCGCATCCAAGCGGAAGCCAGTGGACATTCATGCACCCTGCATTTTTAAAATCAGGGATATATTTTTTCTGGGCAACAAATACAAAGTCAAACTGTTTAGCCCAGTCAAGATGCCATGATAGATTCAGATGTGAGTCAATCATATAACAGGCAGTGGGAAACGATAATTTTTGAATGCCTTGAGGGAAATATCCATATACAGATTCAATCCACAAAAAGAGGTCAGGCATAAATCCATGAGGAAGTTTTTTTAATATTTCATCAATTGAGACATTCTTACTGCATGAGATATCATGAGATTTTACCTCCTCCCTCATATTCTCAAGGTTCCATAGACGGACAATATCCTGCCCTATTGATGGGCCGCATGTCACAACATTATGAAATTTATTAAGACTCTCTTCCATATATCTTGCAGTTGTAACTGGATAAGATACATAGGCGAGGAGAATGTTAAATTTAGGGTTCGAGGATTCGAGGATTCGAGGGTTTGAGGGTTCAATTTTTATTTTCACTTGACCCCTTGACCCCTTGACCCCTTGACCCCTTGCCTTTTCAAACACTCCGTTCCATTTTTTAACAAAATCTTTTATATTAAAGTCCTTTTCTATTGTCTTTCTTGCATTTACTCCCAATCTAACTGCCTCATCTGAAGAAGTTAAAAGATATTTTATTTTTTCTGAAAGATATTTTGTATCGCCTGATATATAACCATTGTAACCATCAATTATTGGCGAAGTCTTATTGGCTATAGAAACAACAGGCATACCTGTTGCCATTGCCTCTAAGCAAGAAAGATTATAGCCGTCTTCAAACCCATCAGCTGTCGTATTAAGATAGACCCTGTGTGAACGGTAACACTCCTTTAAGTCATCCCAACTCTCAGTAAACCTTCCTCCATCCAATGGGTCGTTTATACCCAACAATGTAGATGGTATCTCTTTTTCATCTCTCTTGCCCATTGCCCATTGCCCATTGCCCCCCCTGCTTACTACTTGCAGGGGCAGGCTTGCCCCCTGACCCTTTTTTAATATCTCATTCTGAATAGAATATCCCATCATTATATCCCTTCTCTTCATGAAATTCCCAACCCTCAAGACCTTCTGCTCCGAGCCGTAATAACCGCCATAATCGGATAGGTCAATACCGGGCGTAATAACATCTCCATCCAACTCCCAATCATCCATTTTTATTTTGGAAATAAATACGAGATGAAGGTTATCAATACCGCTTATAAGCTCCATAACCGATTTTAGATAGCCCTCTTTACTGTATTTATTCCCGCCAAGGGCTAATTCTGTGGTGAGTTTGTTATGGAATATTAGAATCTTGGGGACTGGATAGTCTTTAACTTCGGTTAAATCCTTTAAATTGTGGCACACTACAGCATCATAATATCCTGAAGACAGCCTATCAAAGGCATTTTTCTCTCTTATTATTCTGGTATTTTCCGGGACAGGTCTCGTATTATAAAACCATATCTTGCTCCCCCCTTTAAACCTCTCCAGTATTTCAAACTGGTGGACTGTCTTTGCGAGGGAACAGATATAAGCCTCATGCCAGTTAAATGTCAAAATATTCATAAAATAATATTATAAGAAATCAAAAATTAGCCATCTTGGTAAAATCGTCCTTGATTGTCTTAAGGGCTAATTTTGTTCTGATTTCTTATAAGTTCCTTCTTCATATTTTATTATCGGAAATTAAATGATAAGCCTAAAGATGAAATAAGGAAATGCAAACAATATGCCAGAAAAACAAAGACCAACACCTGATAAAACTTTAATCATTTCAAATAGATAGAGATAAGCCCTTTTTTTGTTTATGTGTGGATGATAATTCGGTGGGAATTTTTTTCCTTTATATGATTAACATCTGATAGCCATCTTTTTTTCAACATAACCTGCCCTATCACTTGTAACCTGTTCATTCTTATAACTATTATTCACAACAGTATCCCATGCATCCCTCAATTCCGTGAGAATCTTGATTATATCTTCAATATATTTCTCATGCCCCTGCACATTAGCCATTATAAGATTACGGTTCATGAATAAATATAGCTTTGATAAATTACCTGCAATCTCTCCCCCATTTTCCATATCAAGAGAATTCATTAACTCCAGAATTATATCCTGCGTCTTTCGTATGTAAGTACCCCTCCCTGCAATATCCTTTGAGCGGATTTTATTAATTGACTCCCTTGCAAATCTTATTGCACCGTCATACATCATCAAAATCAGCTTTGACTTTTTTGCAGTTAATATCTGATTATTCTGATAATACTTTGCATATCCGTTATTGTACATAAAATCCCTCCATTATTTTAGTTGTCATTATCTTCTCCTCGCTGCTGAAACATTATTGAGGTTTGTCAATTGCTGATTCAAATAGCTCCCCTGACTCTGTAGTTTACTCATTACTACCTCAAGAGAGGTAAATTTTCTCTTAAGCCCTTCTTCTTTCTTATTAATTCGTAAATTGAGGCCGTCTATCTGGTCATTAACATCCTTAGTCCTCTTCTGTATATCCTCTTCCTCGGCAAAGATTAATCCCTTATATGATTTATCGGTCAGATATTTTATATCTGTAGTTAATTGCTCCGCCACACCGAGGGAAACTGTTACACTCCCATATGAGCCATTTGATAGACTATTCAAACTTACCTTTAGCCCTTCTTCATCATATCCGCTCCCTCCTGTCCAGTAGTTGCCTGAGCCTGTGGCATCATGCCATGCAGATGTCCCGCTTTTCCTTAACTGGACAACCCCACCGGAAACCCTTACTTCATAGGTTCCCCCCTTTGTCTTTTCTGAATGAGTAACATAGGTAACATTTGTATCCGTAGAGCTTCCGAATTCTGTAAAGAGTTTGCTTACCCCTGAATAATCATTCCTCAATGCATCCGAGAGTTCGGAATCATTTATAGATAATCTTCCATCCTCCCCTGTCCTTATACCTATTTGTGATAAATATGTATAACTCCCTGACAGGCCTGGAACTGCATCAGAGACAATCCCCCTCAATTTCTGCTGAATAGACATAAGGGTATTATTGCCAAAGAGGGGGCCTCCGGTTGTCTTTTTGTTTGTATCATATGTAAACTGGTCTTTTATAAATGAGAGGACATCATTATATGCATTTACAAAATTTAAGATATTCTGTTTTACCTTGCTTGTATCAGATGCAAATGTTATTGCGCCTGAGCCTGCCGATTGCAGATTAAGGGTAACTCCATCAATTACATCTGTTACAACATTGGAGCTTTTACTTATACTTATACCATCAAGCTCAATACTGGCATTAGATGCAGATTGAGACTTTGTCCATGAAAAGAGAGGCAGCCCCGCAAACCCGCCCTGGAGGTTATCCTGTATAGTTATTTTATTATCTGCCCCTGTAGCTGTTCCTGTAATGGAAAGTCTATAAGAACTGCCATCATTTATTATGGACGCTGTGACACCAGCATTTGAGTTATTAATAGCAGTCTTTATCCCATCCAGTGTATTGTTACTTGAATTTACATCTATTCTTGTAGTTTTAGAACCAACAGTTATGGTCAAAGTCCCGACTCCGATTCCCAATGTCGAGGATGTCGAAGAAAACCCCTGAGACACCTCTTTTTCAGCCTTTGCGAGGGAGCTTACCTTTATTGTATATGTTCCTGATGCTGCCGAACTTGAGGCAGTAGCTGTTAGGACAGTCTGGGTTGAAAGAGAATTGTTGTTTGCAAATGAAGATGTAACACCAATGAACTCGCTCTTTTTATTGATGGCATTTACAGCAGTTTCCAGTGCATACAATTTTTTATTGACATCCTGCCATGAGGAAAACTGGGTGTCAAGTGTGTTTTTTTTGTTTTCCAGTAACGTTACAGGCTTCCGCTCAAGTTCAATCAGCTTAGAAATTATATTGGTTGTATCAAGTCCTGATGCGAGTCCGCCTACCGAGAGAGCCATAATAACCCCCGAAAATAGTGTCAGTTATTTAAGTTTACTAACTGTTCAATGTATTTGCTTAATTTATCGGAATATAGGCAGGATTACTTTAGGGGAATTTAAAGGATGCAGAAAAAAGGTTGAGGTTTAGGTTAAGGCTGAGGAAAAGGAAAATAGTATCTACTTAACCTTAACCTCAGCCTTAACCTTCTTATTCCTTACCCTCCGTCATTAAATATCATTCCTTTAAGCTCATCCATCCGCTGGGATAGATTTATTATCTCCTCTGGTGGAATCTGTCTGATTACCTTTTTTGTATCACCATCAACAACCTTAACCACAACCTGCTTTGTCTTCTGGTCAACATCAAAATTAATCTTGTGGTTATAATTTTTGACAATACTATTAAGTTTTTCTACCTCGCCCTGAACATCCTTCATGCTCGGCTTTACGTTGTTCACAGATTCATCAGATTTGACATCCTTCACATTAGGAGGCCTATCCTGAGACGGCTCAAAGGAACTGACAGGAGGCTGTGATACCTTTTCTGATACTCTATTTATTGACATAATATTCACCCCCGTCCATACAGTGTAAGTGTCAGTGATGAGTGTCAGTTTCTTCTAACTGACATGACACTTTCACTATTCACTACCTTATCCTAAGAGCTGCAATACTGTCTGTGGCACAAGGTTTGCCTGAGCAAGAATCGCAGTTGATGCCTGAACCAATATCTGGTTTCGGGTAAACTGAGAGATTTCACTTGCATAATCTGCATCCCTTATCTGTGATTCCGCTGCCTGAAGGTTCTCAGAACTTATCTGGAGATTAGCTATCGTATATGTAAACCGGTTCTGAACCGCACCGAGTCTACCACGGGCGTCTGTTACCTTTGAAATAGCGCTGTTGATTGTTGAAAGTGCAGTCAATGCCTCAGCAGCCGCAGTAACCGATAGATTCTGTATGGCAAGACCTGTAGAATCTATTGCAGTTACATCAACTGATGTATTCAGATTGATTCTGTCATTTGCTGTTGATTTAAAACCGATTTGAATAATTACCTGGCTTGATGCAGCAACACTTGAGCTTAAAGCCCCATTAACAAGTTTCTGCCCGTTAAACTCTGTAACAGATGTAATTCTGTCTAATTCGTCCCTGAGCGCTCCAAATTCCCTCTGAATTGTCTGTCTCTCTGTAGAGCCGACACTGCCTGTAGCAGCCTGTGCCGCAAGCTCCCTCATACGAGTTAACATGGCTGACTGCTGATTCAAGGCACCTTCTGCAGTATTTATGATGCTGATACCATCGTTTGAATTTCTTACGACCTGATTTATTGCCCTTATATCTGACCTTAATTTCTCAGATATTGCAAGACCTGCTGCATCATCAGCACCCCTGTTTACTCTTAATCCAGAAGATAGTTTCTCAAGAGACGATCCGAGGTTTGCATTGTTGCTTCCCAGGTTTCTCTGGGCGTTCATAGAATAAAGGTTATTGTAAATTCGTAACGGCATATTTTCCTCCCTGAATTTAGTGTAGGTGTCAGTTTTTAGTGTTAGTTTTTTTTTACTGACACTAATCACTTACACTGTTCACTGATTGTGGGCATCCATGCCCCTTCTTTTAGTGTAAGTGTCAGTTTTTAGTGTCAGTTTTTTTACTGACACTGACACTGGCACTATTCACTGTTTTTTCAGGCTATTATATTTTGAGTGGTCAAGCCTTACATTCCACTTTCTTAAATTTTTTATCACCCCCTTCATACTAAAAGATTAAGAATAAAGATTCTTCCCCTTCGCTTCGCTCAGGGCTAAAGGCTCACTCGCTTAGAATGACATTTTCCTTTTTGTCATTCTGAAGGAGCAAAGCGACTGGAGAATCTCAGAATACTCAATTCTTTTATCGGAAATCAGGAGAGAAACTTTAATGTTTTTTACGGCAGGAAATTATAAAAAAAATTGCCACAGAGGCACGGAGACACAGAGATTTCTTTAATTTATTTTTTTTCTCAGTGCCTCTGTGTCTCTGTGGCTTATTAGGTTTTTGTTATTTCACACGCCAGTCTTTCTGGGAAATATGGATATTAATTTTTGAAAGGGGATGGTTGCTTTCAAGGAGAGAAATTGCCTGAGATGTTTCAATAATTTTTCCTTCTGAATAAAGCCTTCTGTATATTTTTCTTATTAAACTTAAATCTTCCTCTGTATCTACTGTAAACCTGAATGACCTGCCCTCCAGATATGGAGGGGGTTTGGTACAATTCACATTGAATTCATTCAGGTGGTCTAATATGTAGGTAGTTACATGCTCCCTGTATCTTTTGTCCTTTGCTATTGACTTGAGTTTCTTTAAGACATCATAATTTATCACCTCACCTGCAGTCCCTATGGGAATAGGGGAATAATTATAAGTATATTCAGCTTTTTTAGATAAATGGCTGTCAATCATCTCGTCTAAATACCCTATATCTATAAGTGGATTATCGCCACATATCCTCACAACAATAGCTTGTGCTGAATCCTGCCCTGAACCTTGTCCTGAACTTGATTCATGGATTGTTTCACGGGCTATTTCAGCATCGGTAGATACAGACTCTACAGCACCAATAAACCTCTCCAATACATCATCTTCCGAGCCTGCATAATATGGAATGGATAATTTTTTTGAGAGGTTTATAATAGGACGGTCTTTTATATTATTTGAGGTGGCAATTATAATATTGTGGATTTTTCTTGAGGTGGAAATTCTGTTAATTATATGCTCAAGCATGGGAATACCGCATATCTTCTTCAAAGATTTCCCCGGCAGTCTCTCTGAACCCATACGGGCTTGAACTATCGCAACAATCTTTTTCAAATTGTACAATTAGCCACTGACTTACACAGACTAAATCAAAACAAGAAGTTGAGAAGCTAAGAAGATCGGAAGATGAAAATTGCAAAACCCCATAACTTCTTAACTTCTCATCATCTTATCTTCATATTGTTAAGTCCGTGAAAGTCTGTGGCGAAAATTTGCTCAATTCAGTGGCAGGAAGACCCTTTTTCCGCCCAATTTTGCCGACTCATATATAGCCATTATTATCTCAAGTGCTGCCCTGCCATCCTCTCCGCTGGAAATACTCTCATGCCCGTTATTCATACATCCAATGAGGTCTTCAATACCGCCGAGGAAGGGGTTTATCTCCATTTCGGGGCTTGGAAATTCAACCCTCTCTAATTCCTGAAAACCACTAAACCTATGGCTCGGCTTGGTCAGATAAAGCTCTTTTACGCCGTTACCTATAAGTATCCTCCCCTCCGAACCTTGAATATCCAGCTCAAAACTGAAATACTTTCTAACCCCTCCACCCTCCACAACAGCATTCACACCGTTTTTAAAGCGGATCAGGCCAAGGGCAGTCTTCTCAATATAATCCTCCGCTTCCCTCTCATCATATCCTGAAACCCATTCTGCATCCCCTGCAAAAAAGCGGAGGAGGTCTGTGAGATGAGTTCCATCATGAAACATTGGACCTCCGCCATATTTATCAACAGGGAGTTCGGGCGGAGAATTGGAAAGGGCATTGCCTACTATTGTCCTTACTTCCCCTATCACTCCCTCTTTTATCAACTCCCTTGCCTTTCTGTAATGGGGGTCCCATCTCCTCTCATGTCCTACTATTAGCTTTACCCCCTTTTTTTTACATACATCCACCATTTCATTAGCCTGCTTGATATTGACTGCAATCGGTTTTTCACAATATATACCGCGAACTCCTGACTCTGCTGCAGCTATTACCATATCCCTGTGATACTCAGTCCATGCTGCAACACTTACAATGTCAAGTTTCTCGTTCTTAAGCATTTCATTAAAATCTTTATACAGCCTCTTTATACCCCACCTCTTTCCAAATGAGGTCAACCTCTCTTTATTTATATCACTGGCAGACAGCATCTCCGTCTCGGAGTGGAGATGAAAGGCACCTGCATGGGTGCATGGCTTCTGCCTGAGAGGGTCATCCTCTAAAATGCTTGCAATCCTTCCGCAGCCAATAATTCCAACCCTGTATCTTGTAATATTTTTCATATTTTTAAGTTACAAGTTTCAAGTTGCAAGTCTCAAGTTTTTTTCTTGCATCTTGTATCTTGCGACTTGCATCTTAATTATCTCTGCAACCCTATATACACCTTTACCATCTACCAACCTTCTGCCTGTATTACTCATTTTCTTTCGTCTGTCATAGTCATTAAGCAATTCCTTAAAACTCTCAGAGACCATATCGTTTGTAACATCACTGAAAAAGCCAAGGTATTTACCAAATCCCCTCTTTTGAAACTCCTTCGCTGCCATCTCCTGATATTTGTCCTGCGCTATTACAATCACAGGAAGACCTGTTGATGCCGCCTCATAAAGAGTAATACCTCCGGCAACAAATGCCATATCCTCCTTTGCCATCAATTCCGCCATATTCTTTACATCCTTGTGAATTCTGTCCCTTCGACTTCGCTCAGGGCATGCTTCTGTCTTCTGACTTCTGACTTCTGACTTCTCTTTATACGCTATCCCAATCACTACATCTATATTTATAAGTTCTGAGTAATGAGTAATGAGTAATGAATTTAGTATCTTTTCAGTTTGCATAGTGGGGTCGCTTCCCCCCATAGTTATCAAGATATTTTTCACATCTTTTCTTATATTTCTTAAATGGAAAGGTTTGTCACGAAAACTATCATTAATAACAGTATATTCTCCTCCAGTATAAAAAGACTGACTATTTACTCTTGGCTGTTTAGTTATAACCAATGATGGATTTATAACCACATCGGCAATCTCACCATTCAATAACATATCATCAAAGACTATATTTGCTATCCCCCTCTTCTTTGCATTATCACCATACTCCGAACGGCTTACATGGTGCGGGAAGTCTATAAATAAGACCTCAGGCATTACTTCATCAAATATCTTATCTATCTTATCCTCAAGATACCTTACATCAAACCCTTCCGATTTAACTTTATTACTTACAGTGGAGAGGCATTCCTCAGAATCATAACCATTTTTAAGACAAAAACTTACACCTATTTTGTCCTTGCGAAGGAGATTTGCCAGAGACAGGCACCTCATTACATGCCCCATCCCTATTTCATGGCCGCCAATAGTAATTATTAAGACCTTACTCTGCATCTATGCCTACTTATTTATCGTAATTTATTAGGAAAAACTTAACCTATCATATCCCATTTAATTGTCTCATCTGAATTGATGTCAATAAGTGCAACCTTTCCCAGGACTTCATTTATACTTAATGGGGCAATACCTGTCCCGGGTCTCTTAGCCGTTATCATTGAAGGGGCAATCCTTGTCCCTTTTGATATATCCCTCTTGGCAATCAAACTCCTGCGGGCTAAAACCCTCACCTCTTCCTCAGCCTTCACATAGGTTTTGTCAGAAAGCCCCAATATCTTTTCAGTATCTCTTATCATCCTGACCATATCAGCCATCTCTTTTGGATTCATTGAGTGGCAGTGGTCAGGACCATCCATCAGTTTATTAAGCGTAAAATGTTTTTCTATAAGAACAGCACCTGATGCAACTGCAAGAGAAGGGACAAAAATATCATCCGTATGGTCAGAATATCCTACAGGAAATTTAAACTCATTTTTTAGTGTCCCTATTGCCCTTAAGTTTAAATCTTCTTTCTTTGCAGGATGAGAGATAGTCGCATGGAGCAATACAATATTTTTACAACCGCCAGCTTCAAGAGTTTTTACTGCCATTTTAACTTCATCCATTGTAGACATCCCTGTAGACAGAATAGCGGGCAGACCTTTCCTGCCAATATATCTTAACAGGGGAAGGTTTGTAATCTCTGCCGATGCAATCTTAAACACCTTTACATCAAGATTAAAAAGAAAATCAACTGCACTTTCACTAAATGGACTTGAAAAAAATATAAGACCCATTGACTCTGCTAAAGCTTTTAATGATTTGTATGAGTCTTGTGGCAGCTCAAGCCTCTTAAACATCTCATACATGGATTCAGAAGAACCTGTTTCCTTCTTCATGTATTCATCCTTTGGAGTATTTACTGCTACCAAATCTTCTGCCTTAAAGGTCTGAAATTTTACAGCGTCTACACCTGCATCCGCAGCAGCCCTTATCAATTTTTCAGTAATTAGAGGGTCACCGTTGTGGTTGACTCCAATCTCAGCAACAATGAATACCGGATGCCCTTCACCGATTACCCTATTACCAATTTTTATATTCATAAGAACAAAGACTTGAACACGAATAACACTAATGGGGCGAATTACACGAATAACTACTAATTACAGAAAATATTTTTACTTTCAATTTTAGTTTTTATTCGTGCCATTCGTATATTCGTGAAATTCGTGTTCCAGAATTTTATAATTTCCTTATTTTTGAATTTTGCATTTTTAATTTTTATCAGATGTATATGCTCTCTTCAAAACTTGTCATTATCAACCCATCCTTAAAATCCCCAATGCACGGCTCAGGCGGATTTCCATTGAGCATACCTATAATCATGGCAGGAAAATCTGCCCCTGCATTTATAGTAAGCTGGATTGCACCCGAAAAACGGGGATTCACCTCAAAGAATGTTATGTCTCCATTCACTTTGCACTGAAGATTCGCAGGCCCTATTATATTTAATTCCTCAGCCGCCCTCACACCCTGCTCTATCAATACATTATCCTTTACAGTCTTCCCCCTGTCACAAACCCCCGAACGGATAACCATTCGCTCCCTCGGGACAACGGACAAGACTTTCCCTTTCATATTACAAAGGACATCTATAGTATATTCCCTGCCTTCCAGAAATCTCTGGACAATAGGTTCTTTTATATACTCAACAAAGAAACTCAACTCCCTTTCATTCCTTACAGGATAGGCATTTATACTCCCCCTGCCAAATCTCGGTTTTATGAAGAGCGGATACTGGACAACAGAATAATCAATCTCATCAGGCAGAAGTGTTTCAGGGAATGGGAGACCCCTCTTTTTAAAAAACTTGAAAGTCTCATATTTATCGTTACAAATCTTACAGGTCCTTTCATCAGAGATAAGGATTAATATCCCATCTTTTTTAAACTCATCTTTGTATCTTCCAAATGTTGGCAGTTCTTCATCAATGGTAGGAATGACAAGGGTTATATCTTCCTTTTTGCATATCTCCTTTATTGCAGGGATATACTCAGGAGATGATGATAGGGGAACTAAATGATGACTGTCTGTAAAATAAAGGGCAGGGGAGAGAGAGTCTGTATCTGTGGCTATAACCCTCCCCCTGCACCCATTAGTATTTATAGCCCTGACAAAATTCTTAACCAAAGCTACCCTTCTTGATGCTGCAGTTATAAGAATGTTTATATTTTTCATAGAAATATGGAACACTAATTCCACGAATATACGAATGTCACGAATAAGTGCGTTCGGGGAACGCACCCTACAGTAGGGTCTGTTCCCCGAACAGACCCTAATTTGTGTAATTTGTCAATTCGTGTCATTCGTGTTCATGTCTTTGTTCTTTTATGAGGGACAGTTTGAGCATATATCTGGAACTCTCCCCTCCCTAAAGCCTTCCCTGAACCCCTGATATTTCTCACCATGAAATACCTTATCAATCGAATCTTCAAATATATTACCAAAATTATAGACTAAAGGATCCATTCTCAAACAGCATGGTGTAATAAAACCATCGTAAGTTATATATATGCCGCCATTGGGCCACCAGCATGTATGAAACTTTTTTTCAGATGTCGTAAAACTGAATCCAAGATTATATCTCTTGCATTTATCACTTAAGCTATTCATTAACCCGCTCTCAATATCGGCATCATGAATAAGAATTTTAGGGTCGGGAATTTGCGGCTGACCACTGACCACTGACTGCTGTGTATATTGAACCGCCATAACAAATCTCACTTTATCAACCATTAATTTAGCAGCCCTCTCAGGAATATCCAGAACCTCTTCTAAATTATTCCTTGTAATAACAGTATGAAGAGATATTTCTACCGGAATCTTATTTTTATTCCTTATTTCAACAATATCTTTAATGTTTCTGACAATCCTGTCAAAATCCGAACCCTTTCTTATCTCTTCAAATTTTTCTCTGGTTGCTGCATCAAATGAGATTATACACTGAACAATTGAGTTTAGCAGTTTCTCTCCATCTATCTTGTCAAGGAGCATTCCATTTGTTGCAATACGGCACATAATCCCCTTAGATTTTATAAACTCCAGCATATCCAATATTTCCGGATTCATCAGAGGCTCTCCAAGACCGAGGAGGCTTATGTCCCTTATGAAAGGCATCATCTTCAGAATATCTTTTAATGTGCTGATTGAAAGATGACCGCGCCTCTCTACCGTTACTGTATCATTAATACAATTCTCACATCTAATATTACAGTATGTAGTCGGCTCTATATGTGCGTGATGTGGAAGATTCATAGAAATTAAGGATTCAAGGATTCGAGGGTTCAAGTATTTTTCCACTTGACTCCTTGACCCCTTGACCACTGAAACCCTTCTTGAGCGTTAATACTAATAACACCCCTATTATCCCTGAAAATGATAAAACTACGGTCATTAACATTGCAATTGGATAATAAGAATATCCCATAACAACCTTTAAAAGTGCTTTATTAATGTCAAGCACCTTTGTATCTCCTGTTCTGTTACATGTAACTATTTGCCTTGCGCCTGTACAAACTGCCACAGCCATTACATTCTCATATCCTGCACCGGATAAATTATTAAAGGGGATGACAACCATATCATATTTTATCCTTCTAAGATTCCTTACATATCTTCTAAAAACATGAAAGGGGCTGAAATTGCCTGTTGAATTATAGGAGATTATATGATTTATAAAACCAAATCCTTTAAGGCTGTCAACTGTATGTGGATGGGCTAACACATCAATTATTAAGTGGTGAGTAGTAAGTTGTGAGTTGTGAGTGAATCTTTCTATCACCTTTTCAAATGACAGGGCTAAATGCTGAATTGATGTTGATTTTATAAACAATATCTTCATATTATTTATATGCCATAAATGCCCATCGGATAGGTATCCTGACATTTTTTATTATATTCCTATCAACTAAAAACCTGTTTGATAAGACCATAGAAAATCCCAAAATAGCATCTAATATTGCCTTCATGTAAATAGATGTCCTCTGCTGAATGGTTGACAGAGATGCATAGAAAAAGAGTGAGATGGTGGATACAAATGCATATCTGATTGGATAAAAACGCCATATCAGCCACAAAAGATTTCTTGTATAAAAGTATGGTACTGAACGGCTCACACGGCTGGTCATAGATGTTTTATGATACGCAACAATATCAGGATGAAATTTAATCTTATATCCTGCCTGCAATATCCTGAAGGCATGGTCCTGCTCATTAAAGTATAAAAAATACGGCTCAAACAGATAACCTGCCCTCTCTAAACATTCCTTTCTTATGCCAACCCCCGCACCATTGTATCCATAAACATCTCTGCATTTTTTTAAATCAAATGGTTGCAAGTTGCAAGATTCAAGTTGCAAGTTCTTGAATCTTGAATCTTGAATCTTGAATCTTGAATTATGCACATCAAATGCAACCGCACCTACCTTTTTATCAGATTCAAATACGGCAACCATCCTTTCAATAGCCTTTCTATCAGGAAACGAATCGCTGTCCAATAAGACCACATATTCCCCTCTTGCCTTTTTCATTCCTATATTGTATCCACCAATACCTATATTCTTTTCCAGTCTTATAAAAATCACATCAGGAAATTTTTCCTTTATAACGGCAGGAGTCCCGTCAGCAGAGCTATTATCAACTACTATTACCTCCATAGGGGCATAGCTTGACTTTCGTAGCTCGGTAACGGTCTCTATCAGGTCATCCTTCCTGTTCCATGTAAGAATTACAATACTTACCATAAAAATTTTATACAATAACAACTTCTAATGGAATTGATTGGACTTCTTCGGGCTTATCTTTTTTTAGATAATTTATCTTCTCAAATCCAATAATCTCTCCATTTTCATCTTTCTTGATAATAATGCCATTGCCTAATTCTTCATTGATGCAGGGTCTTGGTTTCTCAAACCAAACATCAAGAGTATTGCCTACTTTATCGTAAGTGATAGTTATCTTTTCCATACAATCTCTCCCTCCTTTATCTTATCAGTTAAATATGCTGTTATTATAAATCCTTCTCCGTTTAAATGTCTTGCAACAACACAGATAAAATACTTCTGATATG
>JACRGN010000174.1 GCA_016234205.1 Nitrospinota bacterium
GACCCGATTTTTAAATCTACTGCAATCTGTGACAGATGCCATCAGGTTCCGAGTGGAAAGACTATGCTCTATATTGCAAATCCATGCAATACATCTGAGGAATTTCATGGAGGACCTTATGCCTCAAAGGGATATGTATGCCAGACCTGTCATATGCCAGAAGTGGAGAGGCCGGCAGCTGCAGATTCCCCGATAAGAAAAGTAAGGCAGCATCTCTGGAGGGGCGGTTATAGCCCTGATATGGTAAAAAGGGCACTCATGGTCAGCTTAGATAAAAAAATAAATAATGGCATGATAGACCTTATTCTGAAAATTAAAAATTCAGGGGCGGGACATAAGGTTCCTACAGGCGACCCTGACCGATATATAACAGTCCATTTTGATGTTATAAATAAAAAAGGAGAGGTTTTAAAATCAAGGCAATATTCTATCGGAAGGTGGATTATATGGAAACCGATTATTATAGAGGTCTATGAGAACCGTATAAAACCGCATGAATCAAAAGAGTATATATTCAATTATAATGCTTCGGCTGGGAATGAAATCAGGGTTCAAGTCGTTTATCACATAATGACAGAGAGGGCAAAGAATAGACTTAAACAGAAGTACGGGCTTAAAGAGGATATTCCAATTGAATACAAAATATTTGAAGATGTAACTCCTTTAAATTTATGAACAATTAGCCAAAAAATATCTCTGCTATATCATACAGCTCAAGGTCTATTGTCTTTAGCTTCGCTACAGCCTCTTCTAAATTCACTGATATTATCTTATTTCCTCTTAATGCTACCATCTTTCCGAATTCATTATTTTTTATTAAATCAACTGCTGCAACACCGTAACGGGTAGCAAGAACCCTGTCAAAGGCAGTGGGTGTCCCTCCCCTCTGTATATGCCCAAGTATAGTAACCCTTGTCTCAAATCCTGTCCTTTTCTCAATCTCCTTCCCGATTATATTTCCTACACCGCCAAGTCTAATATGACCGAAGGCATCCACTGATTCATCCTGTGTTATGAGCTTTGTCCCCTTTACAGGCATCGCACCTTCTGCTGCAACAATGATACTGAACCCCCTTCCTCTATCATGCCTCTTATGGACAAGTTCACACACTTTATCAATATCAAATGGTTTCTCAGGTATCAGTATGCAGTCTGCACCACCTGCAATCCCTGCAATAGTAGCAATCCACCCTGCATGCCTCCCCATTACCTCAATAACCATTACCCTGTCGTGGGATTCGGCAGTTGTATGCAGTCTGTCAATTGCCTCTGTAGCAATACTTACGGCAGTATCAAAACCAAATGTATAATCTGTCCCTGAGAGGTCATTGTCAATTGTCTTTGGTATTCCGACAACTTTGATGCCCTTCTCATAAAATTTCTTTGCGACACCAAGTGTATCCTCACCACCAATAGCAATGAGGGCTTCAAGTCCAAATTTTTTTATATTAGATAGTATCTTCTGGACATCCTCTTCTTTTTTAAATGGATTTGTTCTTGATGTCCCGAGGATTGTCCCCCCTCTCGGAAGTATTCCGGAGACAGAGAAATGGGTCAGAGGCTCTACATCTCCATTTATCAATCCAAGCCACCCTTTTTTAATTCCGGTTATAGTGAATCCGTATTTATCAGCCTTTTTAACAACCGCCCTGATTACCGCATTTTCACCGGGGCAGTCACCACCGCCTGTCAAGATTCCTATTTTCATAATACCCCACAAAAAGCAAGGTTGAGGTTAAGGCTAAGAAAATCTTAAATCTCAACCTCAACCTTAACCTTTTATTTTACTTGTCCCCAAAACTTATTCCTATAAGCCTTGCCGCCTTTATATAACCACTATCTAAGGGAACTAATCTCTGTTTCCCTATAGCATCCTTCAGGGGCATTGATACAATTTCGGGTGTCCTTAGTGATACCATTTTCCCAAAGTCTTTTTTTGCAATCAGATTAACAGCCTCTGCACCAAACCTTGTGGCAAGAATCCTGTCAAACGGAGACGGGCTTCCTCCCCTCTGGATATGCCCCAATGTTGTAACTCTGGTCTCAATCCCTGTCATCCTTTCAATCTCATCCCCCACCCTGTTCCCTATGCCGCCAAGTCTTCTCGGCTCTGCGCCATCCTCCACAATCCTTTTTACAACCACATCCCCACCCTTTGGTTTTGCCCCTTCTGCAACAACTATTATACTGAAGTGTTTCCCATTCTCCTTCCTCTCATTAATCTTCTTAATTACTGCATCATAATCAAAGGGGATTTCGGGGATGAGTATTATATGCGCACCACCCGCTATACCTGAATGGAGGGCTATCCACCCTGCATTCCTCCCCATTACCTCTATAATCATTGCCCTGTGATGAGATTCTGCTGTCGTGTGTATTTTATCTATTGCCTCAGTGGCAGTGAGAATAGCTGTATCGAATCCAAAGGTGACATCTGTTGCAAAGAGGTCGTTATCAATAGTCTTAGGTATCCCGACAACCGGGACCCCTTTTTTAAAAAATTCATATGCGATTGCCAGTGTTCCATCACCACCTATCGCTATCATGACATCTATACCATTGTTCTTAATATTTTCAACTACCTTGTCTGATACATCATTGTAAACCTTTTTCCCATTGACTACCGCAAAATAATGAAAGGGGTCGCATATATTGGTTGTTCCGAGGATTGTCCCTCCCCTCGGCATTATCCCTGATACATCTTCTAATGAAAGCCCTCTTATTTTGTTATTTACTAATCCATAGTAGCCATCTATGACACCAACGACATCCATCTTATACTGCTGGACTGCAGTCTTTACAACCGCCCTTATAACGGCATTGAGTCCCGGGCAGTCGCCCCCACCTGTCAACATCCCTATTTTCATATTATTACCCTCCTGTTTTTCTGAATGTATAGGAAATTATAAAAATTTGCCACAGAGGCACGGAGACACGGAGGAAAACAATAATGAGAAATGGGGAAAGTAAAAGAAGGGGAGACAACCCCCCTAATCCCCCTTTGTTAAGGGGGACTGAGGGGGTTGTTTTTTCTCCATCTCTCCATCTTCTCCCTTTCTCCTTAATCTTTTTTGTTTTTGTCTCTATCTGTGCCTCTGTGTCTCTGTAGCTTATTATGTTTTTCTGATTAGAAGATAGTAAAATAAAGGTGAGTTGTCAAGTCTATTAAAGTTTTGATTGCAGGATTTATATTAAATAAAGGCGAGGAAAATATACTGCTTATTTTTAATCAGCAACAGCTAATATGCTCATCCAGTAAAACTCCTTTAAAATCCTCCTGGATATTTATGCCATACTTATCTGTATTAAGAACTTCTTTTATTGAGTATTTTGAGGAATCGGGTGAGCATAAGTCTGCCATTTTAAGTGGATTTATACGATTTAAAGATGCATCCATGAAAATTAATACCTTTGGACGGGTTATATTCATCATATTTATAGACATAACTAATCCTGCTTCACCTGATTGAAATCTTACAACTGAACCGATAGGATAAATTCCTACACATTGGATAAATCTCTCCATTAATAAAGGGTGAAAATCCTTCCCCCTCCATTCAAACATCTTCTTTAATGCTTCTTGAGGTTGAATGGCGGTGTTATATACCCTGTTGCTTGTTATTGCATCATAGACATCTGCAATTGAAGAGAGCATCCCGAACACACCTATTTGGTCCCCACTTAATCCCTTTGGATAACCTGTCCCGTTATACCTCTCATGGTGCTGTAGTGGCACCTCCATTACATTCTCATGTATCCCATGTGTATCGCTTAATATTTCGGCACCATAAATTACATGATTTTTCATTATTTCAAATTCTGCTTCCGTAAACCTTCCAGCCTTATTTAAAACTTCATCAGGTATCTTCATCTTTCCTATATCATGCAAAAGTCCCCCTAATCCAATAATCTTTAAGGCATTCTTTTGATACCCCATGTGCCTGCCGAAGGCAAGACATAGGATACTTACACTTATAGAATGGAAGGATGTATATTCATCCTTTTTCTTTAACTGTGTGAGGCAGAGGAGGGCATCCCTGTTTCTCATCACGCTTTCTGTCATATTATCCACAACCTTTTTTGCATTAGTTGAAGATATACTCTTACCCAGTCTTACATCATTCAGCACATTTTTAATAAAATCTTTTGCCTCATCATGAACCTTTTTTGCCTCTTTTATCTCTTCATTAAAGCCTACTTCATCTTCAGGCGGAGGATTCCTTTTTAATGCATTTTCAATAGTCTCTTTCATTTCAACTTCAACCCTTTTATCTTCCTCAACCGCAGAAATGGAGGTTTTGATATCCTCACCTTTTGTAGTATCTATATATACATAACTGCAATATCGTTTGATTTTATCAATCTGTTTATCTGATTTAATTAGAAATTTATGGTAAAGAAATGATGTCTCAAGCCATGGGCGGTCAAACTGTGATACATACATCCCGACTTTCAGATTATTCACATCAACTTTTTTAATATTTTCCATAAATAAAAATTTTATTCTCACCCCAACCCTATCCCCAGAGGAATGAGGAGGTAATCCTCTGAGGAAAGAGTCAGGGTGATGAAGTATTTTCAGATAATTTCGTAGATGCAGATTTTCTCTTATAAATTGAACACCTTTCATAAACCCCGCTGCAAAAAATTATCATCGCCTCAGTATAACGACTGTCAAGCTTGGTGCAATAACAGTCACTATCAGGGTCTTTTATAAAAGGACACATCCTGTCGTTAATAGTTTGCTCTCCCATTTCCATATAAACAGCAATTAATAGATTAATAGTTATGGTATTTTATAATCAAGATTTATGCCAAAAAGGGTGGGAAATAAATTATTTCTATTTATCTTTAAAATACAATCAGTTAGATAGAAAAAGGGTATTAAAAAACTATTTAGAAGTGTAGAAAGTGTAGAAAAGGTGTAACATTATACATTAGTGGGTTGGCACAGATATGTGTCAGGATAATTTATGACTCACACATCTTTTTTCTCAATCTTATATTCCACCATCTTTCTATAGATAGTTCTGCGGCTAATGCCAAGTAATCTCGCAGCCTTTGCCTTATTCCATGCACTCTTTTCTAATGCCGTGAAAATCGTATCATATTCATTATCTCCACTCTCTTTGATAGAAAGCGGTTTTATCTTTATAAAATCTTTGAACTCAGATGGCAGGTGTTCAACCGTAATAACATCCTGCTGACAGAGTATAAAGGCATGCTCCAAAGTATGCTCCAACTCCCTGATATTGCCGTGCCATGGATAATTTATGAAGAGCTCATTAACATCAGCGGATATATTTTTAATATTCTTATTTAATTTTTTATTCAATTTATCTAAAAAGTGATTTACAAGTAACGGTATATCCTCTCTTCTCTCTCTAAGTGATGGCAGTTTTATCTCCACAACCTTTAATCGGTAATAAAGGTCCTCTCTGAACTCACCTCGCCTTATTTTTTCCTTAATATCCTTATTTGTAGCGGCAACAACCCTGACATCCACATTAATAGGGGTTGAATCGCCTACACGTTCAAACACCTTCTCCTGAATTACCCTTAAGAGTTTTAATTGTATCTTTGGTGATATATCTCCAATCTCGTCAAGAAAAATAGTTCCTCCCTCTGCCTTTTTAAATCTCCCCTCTTTATCCCTGACTGCACCTGTAAAGGCACCCTTTACATGGCCAAAAAGCTCGCTCTCAAGAAGCTCCTCCGGCAGGGCTGAACAGTTTACTTTAATCAGGGGTTTATAACTCCGTATCCCCATATAATGAATTGCCTCGGCAATCAATTCTTTTCCTGTCCCGCTCTCACCTGTAATCAGGACTGTTGATGTAACATCCTTTAGGCTCTCTACGAGGGAGTAAATCTTCTGCATCTCATAACTCTTGCCTATGATATTGTGATATTTTTGATAATCTATATAACTGCATGCCTTCAAATCCTCTTCAAGGCTGACTATACGGGTTTCGTCTTTCACTACAAGAATGACTCCTGAGAATACATTTTTATCATAAAGAAGGGGATATGTATTTAGAGTTACAACCTGATTGGGACGGCCTTTGTGCTGGCAATTAAAACGATATACTTCAATAGGCTCATTTCTCTTAATGGTTTCCTGAAGGGCATTAAGACACTCACCACTACACAATTTTGGCAGAGAGTCAAATCTCTTGCCTATTGAACTGCGGGAGAGTTCACAAATACTATCGGCTGATTCATTGAGTTCAATTACAGTCAATTCCTTATCCACTGTTATAATCGCATCCTTAACACTTTTAAATATCGCCTCAAGGTTCTGCCTATACCTCTCCTTTTCATTAATTAATGACTTATGCTGTAATGCATTCTTTGCAACACGCAAAAGCGTATCCTGTCTTACAGGTTTTGGAATATAATCAAATGCACCTAAACGAAGGGCGTCTGAGGCGGTCTCTATATTCGGCTCACCTGTAATCATAATCACAGGGCAATTAAGTTTTTTCTCCTTGACTTGACGCAGAATATCAACACCTGTCATATCTTCTAAGATAATATCCGCAAATACCAAATCAAATTCCTCCTGAGAGAGCATAGATACAGCCTCATTATAATTCCTGGCAGTAAATACCTTATACCCTTCTTCTGAAAGAAAGTTTTCAAATGTAAATCTTATGCTCTCTTCATCATCCACTACAAGAATTCTTGAATCCATTTCCCTCCCTTAAATTTTCCCAAGTTCGGCATGCTCACTTTGTCCCGCTTACAAAACCATCTGGATTATGCATAATTAACTCATTTGACAATTAACAGCTAATAATTAATAATAGCATAGGAGGTTAATATGAACGAAAAGGAAAAAAAGAAACCAGCCCCGATTGATTATATTATTCATATTGGTATGGCGATTAATCTTATAGTAATAGCGCTTTTACTATACTACTATTTTTCTCATTGACCAAGCCACTTCATTAATTCCCCATAGCCCATTGTATTAATTAAATCCTTTTTTTCAAGCCATCC
>JACRGN010000175.1 GCA_016234205.1 Nitrospinota bacterium
CCAAATTGCCACATCACTACCCCTTTCAATCATTGACCGTATTAAGAGAAAGAGGATACCAATAAGGGTAAAGCTGTCCATTCTTATAACGGCAATTATAGTTGTAATAATGTTTTTATCAAGCTACCTCATACTCAGCAGGCAGAGGGAGCAGTTTGCAAAACAGATGATAACCTTTGGCACCACTATTGTCGGCAACCTGTCAAATAACAGCTCTATCTCCCTACTTGAAGATGATGAGGCATCACTGAATATTCTCATAGAGCAAGTATCAAAGAATAAGGAGATAGTCTATGCAATGGTCATAGATAAAAAAGGGGTTATCAAGGTTCATACGGACATTAGTAAAGTTGATAAAAAATATGAGCCTTTGAAAGATACAATAGAAGTGAAGAAGGATGAGAGTATAGAGATTTTAAAGTATAGAGAAGATGAGAGGGAGATTCTTAACTTCTCCGTCCCTGTAAAGTATCAGAAGGTGGCTATAGGGACTATTCACATGGGGCTATCCCTTGAGACGCTTGAAAATAACATATCCGAGGCAAAGATTTTTGTCATAGTTCTTACAGTTTTGCTCATATTAATCGGAATAGGAATATCGCTATTTATGAGCACACTCTTTTCAAAGCCTGTTTATAACCTTGTGGATGGAACGAGAGAAGTTAAAAACGGGAATTTTAACTACAGGATTGATTTATTTAGTAATGATGAGCTTGGCGACCTGACATTGGCATTCAATGATATGGCTGATGGTTTAAGGAAGAAGGAGGTTATCCAGGAGTCATTCGGCAGATATGTAACCCCTGAGATTGTTGATATGATACTCCAGAACCCTGATGAGAAATGGTTAAAGGGTAAAAAATTAAATGTTACTGTCATGTTTGCTGATATAAGGGGATTTACATCCTTTTCTGAAAAAAAGGAACCTGAGGAGGTTGTTAATATTTTAAATGAGTATTTCAGTATGGCTACAGAGGTAATACAAAAGCACGGCGGACATATAGATAAGTTTGCAGGGGATGAGATAATGGTGGTGTTTGGTGCCCCTATAGCATATGAAGACCATTCTGTTAGGGCTGTAAGGGCTGCGGTATCCCTTCAGAATGAATTAAGGGATTTTAACATGAAAAAGGCAGGTGAAGGGAGAGAGGCGATAAGAATAGGCACAGGAATAAATTCAGGGGATGTTGTTGCAGGAAATCTTGGCTCAAGTAAAAAGATGGAATATACTGTTATAGGTGATAATGTAAACCTTGCCTCCCGCTTGACAAGAGAGGCAAAGGCAGATGATATAATAATAAGTGATTCAGTTTATGAAAAAGTGGCAGATATTGCAAATGTTGATAAGCTTGAACCAGTTATGGTAAAAGGTAAGAGTAAGCCTATTCAGATATATAGAGTTAAGGAGTTGAAGAATTGAAGATACATATTTGGTGCGTTCGGGGAACGCACCCTACAAATATTGTAGGGCTCGTTCTCTGAACGAGCCTTATATTGCTTTTTATGGAGGATTTATGGAAAAAAATCGCATTGTGCAGCTAACGGATTGGCTAAGAAAATTATCAGACCTGTTTCATATAGTTATAGCCATCTCGCTTTTAATCTCGGCGGCTATGATTTTGGTCAATGCATTTACACACTTTAAGTCATTTGCCAGCGACTCAGTATCCCATTTAATCAATGAGATACTTTTTGTCTTAATCGTCATGGAGATATTTATCACGGTTATTACATATCTCCGTGAGCATAGGGTTACATTTCAGCCCTTTCTTGTTGTGGGTATCATCGCATCCATAAGAAAGATACTTACCGTAGAGGCACATCTATCAGTGGAAGAGATGATTACCGGGGAAATGTTTACAAGAAGCATGATAGACCTTGGTGTGAACACCGGGATTGTCTTTATCCTTGTATTTTCCTTTTATTTGTTGGCAAAGGCACCTGGCCCATCCGAGTGTGCAGGATGTCTTGGTGTTGAGAAAGTGACAAGGAAGATAGAAGAGTTATTGAGCGATAAGAAGTAATAGCCGCTCAGGTATTATTGATTTTTTATCTAATAAATGGTAACCTGTAACGAATTTTAAAATTGATGGAGGGAGGTTATTCATGAAAAAAATAGAGGCAATTATTAAACCGTTTAAATTGGATGAAGTCAAGGATAAGTTAAATGAGATAGGTATTCATGGGATAACGGTGAGTGAGGTGAAGGGGTTTGGAAGACAGAAGGGGCATACTGAATTATACAGGGGTGCGGAGTATGTAGTTGATTTCCTCCCGAAGGTAAAACTTGAAATAGTGGTTCCCGACGATATGACAGAAAAGGTTGTTGATACACTCATGAAATCAGCACAGACAGGGAGGATTGGTGATGGGAAGATATTTATTATGAGTTTAGAGGATGCGGTAAGGATTAGGACAGGTGAAAGAGGAGATGATGCTGTATAACCAAAGTGTCAGAGTATCAAAGTATCAAAGTAAAATTTACTATGACTCTCTGACACATTGACACTCTGATACTTATTTTAGCTGTTCCAGCGACTTCAACAGATTTTTTGCCTTTTCGATGTATTCCCTTGCCTTTTTGTGGTCAGGCTCTATTTCAAGAACGATATTCCACTGTTCAATTGCCTGAGTTAATTTCTGCTCTCTAAAAAGTTTAAGCCCATTTTTATAGCTGTCTTCAGCCGTTTTCTTTAAACCCGCCCTGACTTTCTTTATATAATCTCCAACCTTTTCAAAATCGGGCTTGAGGCTTGAGAACATCTGTAATGCGTTTTTATACTCCCCTTTCTCAAAATGTGCTACACCCTGCTTGTAATATGAGAGGTTTAAATGTTTTATTATCTCAGGATTTTTTGGATATTTCTCTCTCGCCTTTAAAAACTCTTGAATAGCCCCTGCATAATCTCCATCCTCATATAGAGAGAGGGCAACACTAAGATAATCTTCTACCCCTGTATCAATCTCACCTGCCGGGGTAAGTAATCGCGACTTTGCGACGAATAGGTGCCATCCCTTAAGTTCCTCTATTGCTAATTGGTAATCGGGTTTTATTCTGAGTGTCATAAGAAATTCTAAACGTGCCTTTGATGGGTCACTCTTTTTTAGAGATAGCCCCTTTTGATAATGCTTTTCTGCCTCTATATCTGCCATTTCTGATAGTCTCTTTAACCCCACTTTCGCTTCGTCATTAGCATGGTCTATTGTAAGTGCTATCTTAAATTCCTCTATTGCACCTAAAATCTCCCCCTGTTGTTCAAGGCTTGCTGCCTTTTTAAGATGCTCATCTATAAATGGTTTAAATGGGTCTATTACAACAGGCGGTGGTTTTGATACTGACGGCTCTATAGCAGGAGGGGGTTTTGCAGGAGGAGGGACACAGGCAAACAACAGAAGATAGAAGACAGAAGACAGAAGATAGAAAAAAATCTTTGTCCTATGTCCTCTGTCTTTTATAATCATAATTGTTCTTTCTTAAAGGTGTCTAAGAGTTTTATAAAATCTTCAATCTTTTCACTGTTAAATACCATTGAACGGTTCAGAGAAAAGTTATTATAGAAAAATGGGTTGCCCCCCTTTATCACTGTGAAGGCACCCTCATATCGGTATTTCTTCAGTATTTCAATTGTTGCATCATTAAAGGTGCCAAAGGGATATGCCAGAAAAATTGGTCTGATACCGAGCCTCTGCTCTATGATCTTCTGGGATTCTCCAATCTCCTTCTCTAATCGCTGGGCATAGGCAGTTTCAGATTCATTCTCTTTCATTTTAGTTAAATCGGGGTGTGTTCTGGAATGAGATTGAGCATCAATAACCTCCTCATTAATCATCTCCTTTATATCATCCCATGAAAGGGTTATTTTGCCTGGCTTAATTAAATCTGTATAGATAAAGAGTGTAGCCTTAAAGCCATATTTTTTTAAAATGGGAGCTGCGATGACCTTTGCATTCTTCCAGCCATCATCAAATGTTATTACAATAGATTTTTTTTGGGGGCGTCTCTTATAACTTACAAAATCAAAGAATTCACGGAGGGTTATGACATTATAATTATTTTCCTTCAGGTATGCCATCTGCTTATCAAACATCTCTTCACTTACAACCATCTTATCTTTACCCTTTGTCTTGCCGAACTGGTGATAACAGAGGATAGGGATTGTCAGATAGCCTTCAGGATAAAGGCCGCCGGGGTTTAATGATTTGAGGGGAACTATAATTTCCTTATTTGGTGCAATAGGCAGATTCTGATTAAATTCTGAGATGATATAAAAGAGGTTTTTACTGCCATAATATTTTTCTGATAACGATTCGTAAGTATCTGAAGGGCTTGCAATGATTACTGCATAGTCTTCGGACTTTCTCTCATTATCTTTCAGCACTATTACTTCCGGTTGTGGAGGTTTTTCTTCTTCAGCTTTTTTAGGGTGGATAAGTTTCTTCTCCGGAGGAGGCGTAACTCCTGCACAACCCGAAGCCAGAAGTAAGAAGTAAGAAGTAAGAAGTAAGAAGTAAATAACTTTTTTCTTCCTACTTCCTACTTCATACTTGTTTTTGACTTCTGTTTTCTGTCTTTTATTCCTTTGCCCAGTATCTTTCATACTCTTTAAGGAATGAGAGGGTCTTTAAATCTTTTATCTTGTCTACGAATATAACTCCGTTCAGATGGTCTATCTCATGCTGGAGGACTACTGCAAGAAAACCATTTGCATCAATTGACACCTTCCTGCCGTTTCTGTCAAGTGCATCTACTTTTATGGAA
>JACRGN010000180.1 GCA_016234205.1 Nitrospinota bacterium
AAAATATACGCACTTATTCTTTTTCATGGCATCAACAACACCCTTTGACCTCTTTCCCTTTCCAATCATCCCCTTCATACCCGCCTCCATAAGTTTCGGTGCATAGGGGTCCATCCTCTCGCTGGTGGTAGGCCCCGCAGGTCCTGTTACATAGCCGGGTCTTGCAGGTGCAGGACCTACATAGTATATAATCTGTCCCCTTATATCAAAAGGGAGTTCCTTTCCGCTATTCAGCAAATCTACAAGCCTCTTATGTGCCGCATCCCTCGCGGTATAAAGAGTGCCGGTTATCAAAACCTGATCCCCAATTTTAAGCTTTTTTACAACCTCATCAGTAAGTGGTGTTTTTAATCTAATAATTTCTGACATTATAAAACTATCTCCTTATGCCTGCTGGCATGACAGCATATATTGACTGCCACCGGAAGACTTGCAATATGTGTAGGGAATTTTTCAATATGAACCCCCATTGCATAGAATCTCCCTCCAAATCCTTCAGGCCCCATACCAAGGTCGTTAATCTTTTTCAGTAAGTCTTCCTCTATTTCCTTTAAAACAGGGTCGGGATTGGTTGTCCCAAGAGGTCTCAAAAGTGCCTTTGTTGCAAGCAGTGCAACCTTCTCCATAGAGCCGCCAATACCTACACCCACAATAACAGGCGGGCATGGATTTGAGCCTGACTCCAGCACTCTCTGGATTACAAAATTTTTAATCCCCTCAATACCGTCAGCAGGTTTCAGCATAGTTACCCTGCTCATGTTTGAACTGCCGCCACCTTTTGGGGCACAGATAATTTTTATCTTATCGCCGGGGACAATATCATAATTAATTACAGCAGGTGTATTGTCACCGGTATTCTTTCTTGTAAAGGCATCACAGATAGATTTTCTCAAATACCCTTCCTTATATCCCTGTCGAACACCCTCATTTATTGCATCTGTAAGTGTTCCTCCCTCAATATGAACATCCTGTCCGACATCAACGAAAAATACCGAAAAACCTGTATCCTGACATATTGGAATCTTTTCATGCCAGGCAATTTCTGCATTCTTTTTAAGTGCATTTAAAACTGACCTGCCAACAGGAGACTCTTCTGTCTCCAGACCTCTATCAAATGCCTGAAGCACATCCTCAGGGAGATTGTAGTTTGCCTCCATACAGAGGTTTTTCACCGCTTCGGTTATTTCTTTAATATGAATATTCCGCATAAAATAAAACAGGTTAAGGTTTAGGCTGAGGTTGAGATTATAGAATTCTTAACCTTGACCTTAACCTCAACCTTGGCTTTTTAGATACTCCACCAACAATCTCACTCCCACACCCACAGCCCCTTTTGGGACATAGGGCTTGCCGTTATATTCCCATACTGTCCCTGCAATATCAAGATGAGCCCATTTGAATTTACCTGCAAACTTTTTTAAGAATGCAGCAGCAGTGATTGTGCCTCCGCCCCTCCCACCGACATTCTTTACATCCGCAATGTCGCTTTTATTCTGTTCCTCATACTCTTCCCATAATGGGAGTTCCCATACCCTCTCACCGCTCTTCTCCCCTGCTCTTTTAATTGCCTCGATTAAATCTTTGTCATTACCCAATAAACCAGTTGCATGATAGCCGAGTGCAATTATACATGCCCCTGTCAATGTTGCAAGATCAACTACTGCCTTCGGCTTATATCTCTCTCCATAGGTAAGGGCATCGGCGAGAATCATTCTTCCTTCAGCATCAGTGCTTATAACCTCAATTGTTTTACCTGACATAGCTTTGACAACATCACCGGGCTTATCCGCCTTTCCACTCGGCATATTTTCAGTGGCAGGGATAAGTGATACAACATTTACAGGGAGCTTAAGGTCTGCTGCTGCCTTTATAGCACATATCGCTGCTGCACCACCTGCCATATCGTGCTTCATCTCCTCCATCTTTTCACTTGGTTTTATTGATATTCCACCGCTGTCAAATGTAAGCCCCTTTCCTACAATTAAAACAGGTCTCTCTCCTTTTTTACCGCCGTTATATTCCATTATGATAAATTTCGGCGGCTCATCACTTCCCCTCGCAACCGCAAGCAGTGCACCCATCTTCAACCTCTCCATATCCGCCCTATCTAATACCTTGCATTTAATCCCTGATTTTCTCGCAATCCTTTTTGCCTGTTCTGATAGATATGTAGGTGTAGCTGTATTCGCAGGGTGATTTATCATGTCTCTGGCGATATATACAGCCTCAGAAATCTTGAAACCGTCATCAAGCCCCTTTTTTATTTCTTTGCTTTCCTTCTCAATTAAAAGTGCAATCTCATCAACCCTCTTTATCTCCTCTCTCTTCTCTGTTCTATAGTTAGTAAAATCATAAAGGGAAAGGATTGCACCCTCAGTAACTGCCTTTGATATTTCGTAATCGGGGACTTTCTTTATTTTTATCTGTGCAAGGACGGTAGAAAATTTCTTTAACCCCAAATCTCTTACAGCCTTACTTGAATTTCCTGATGCCTGCCTCATCTTTTCAATTTTAAATTCCTTTTCCTTCCCCAGTCCAACCAATAAGACCCTCTCGGCAGGGATTCTCCCCTGTGTATAGATGAGCCTTGTCTGATTCGGCTTTCCCTCAAAATCCTTATCCTTAAATAGCTTTGAGACAAGCCCATTAAGCCTCTTATCAATAATCTTTGCCAGACCTTCAGGCTTCTTGCCCTCAAACACCCCAACTACCATACAACCTGTCTTATGTTTTTCAATACTTTCTTTTTTTAAATATACCTTCATAAAAATAATTAATTACCCCCTTTCGTTATCTTTCCTCATTATAAAAAGATATTTGAAGCCTCTGAGATAAAAGTTAAACTCTCTTGCTCTTATGTGCCAAAGACCTGTATTAGAGGTTTGATTCCGTCTAACAACACAAATTACATCCACAGGATTAAAAAGATTGGAAAGCATATTATAAACCTTAAAACCAACAGGAATATATCCTGTGTTTTTTCTCCAATGGTCTCCAATAAGCCACGCCATGTATTTATCAGCTTTTAAAATCCTGTATATTTCTTTTGCCACTTTTTCTAACTCCTCAAAAAATTTCTCCTTTTCGCAAGATATTTTTCCGATGCAATCTGGATGGTCGGAATACTTAACATTGTCTGAGTATGGGGAATCTATAAAAAACAAAGTCCACAGAGTTATCATCTAATGGAATCTTCCTTGCATCATTTTGAATAATATCTTTTCTATAAGGTGAAATATCATATCCAATAACCCTTCTTCCTAATTCCTCTGCAACATCAATGGTTGTTCCACTGCCACACATCGGGTCAACAACTAAATCTTCAGGTTTTGTATATTGTTGAAACAAATTCCAAATTAGTTTTTAATTTCACTAGCGAATATAACTGTTTTTACATTCTTTGGCACATAAAGAACCGGCCACCAAAAAGGGGTACCTCTCCAGCCTTTATCCACCGCACCGTTTTGTCTAAACAACATTAACATGGGAACATCTATAGCATTATTTTTGGCAATTATTCCTTCAGTTTTGGGTGTATCGGGAGCATCAGAAAATCCTCCATCTTCTTTTATCCTTGAGAGATTTCTATCTTTTCTCACCAATAGCAAAACCTTTTTTCGATGACTTTCATTTGTGTTTGTAGTGGATAGTCCCATAAATAGATTTACTTTTATGATTAGTTAAGATATAATACCGTAACCATGAATAACATAACTTAAATAAGGAGGTTACGGTGGCAAGAAAGCCAATAAATCTTAATTTAAGCGAATCAGAGAAGATGGA
>JACRGN010000019.1 GCA_016234205.1 Nitrospinota bacterium
CCTTTTATCCTTATAACCATCAAATACTGTCTCTTTCTCAGCATCCCTGACTTTTTGAAGAATTACCTGTTTTGCCGCCTGGGCAGCAATCCTCCCCAAATCCCCTACATTGCATGGAACCATCACCATGTCATCCAGCCTGGCATCTTCCTTTATTTTAATAGCATCATTTAATGAGATTTCATTTTCATCCTCTGATACCTTCTCAACAACCTTCTTGCCGGCAAACAGCTCAATCCCACCTGTTTTCTCATTAATAATGACCTCCAAATTTTCAGCAAAATTTAGTCTTTTCTTAAATGCTGAGATAACAGCGGCCTTTACTGCTTCTATCAGTTTTCCCCTGTCTATCCCCTTCTCTTTTTCTATCTGATTTATTACATTAATTAAATCTAAACCCATTTTAAACTCCTCTTACCTGTTAAAACTCAACCATTAGATTTGCCTTTGATATATCCTTGTAATTAACCTTTATTATCTCTTTACCATCTTTTTCCTCAATTGATATGGCATCGCCTTCCACATCAATAATTTTTCCGACTAAATTCTTTTTATTATTAACCGGAGAATATAAATATATTTTTGCCAGCTTTCCTTTAAACCTCTCATAATCCTTTAACTTTTTTAATGGCCTCTCAATGCCAGGTGATGAGACCTCAAGTGTATAAGAATGAGGGATTATATCCTCTACGTCCAATAATTTTTCTATCTGATAGCTGATATTCTGGCAGTCATCAACCTTAACGCCTCCATCCTTATCAATGAATACCCTCAGATACCATGCCTTCCCCTCTTTTTTATATTCAACATCAACAAGCTCCATCTTTTCTGACTCAACCAAAGGCTTGACCAGATTCTCAACTGCCATTGTTACATCAACCCTCTGCATCTATTCTCCAAATAAAAAAAGTGGGTACCTTTTCCGAGTAAACCCACTTTTTAGTAGAAACTCTAATCCAGTTGAATTCAGTGTAATTTTTTTATGTCTTCATACTGAATGATTAATAAATTAGCACAGTTATTTTACAATTGCAAGTCTTTTTCCGTTATAGAACAAAAACCTGATTAAACCACTGAGACACTAAGGCACAGAGAAAGGCTTAAAAATAAAGACACTGAAAGACACAGATAAGCTATGATTGGCACAGAAAAAAAAGTCGTGAAAATCATAAATAATCAGTGTCCATCTGTGTCAAAAAAAAAATTAGTTTTTTCCTCTGTGTCTCCGTGCCTCGTGGTAAATTTTTATATTTTTCTATACACGAATAAAAATATGACAAAAATCATTTTCAATTTTTGAATTATAGCTTAATATCTCTTTTTAGTTTAACATAAAAAGGAGGTGATAAGAATGATAAAGGTAAAATATTTTATTCTCTCTGCGGTTATCTTAGCGACATTCGGCTCTTCCTCAATAGTTTTTGCTGAAAATGCCAATCCCGCCGGATTAGAGAATCCTCTAAAAGCGGAGATGCAGGTGCTTGACAACGCATTCAAGAATCTCATAACCTCAATTGTATTAAATAATCTGAATGCAATTGAAGAGCCGTTTCATGAAGTCCACAAGGCAAGGCATAAGACTGAAGAGGCTCTTGAAAGAAAAGAGATTGTTCTGCCAAAGAACAATGACAAGATGGCAGAGTTTATCAAGATTGACAATAAATTTCATCACGAACTGGAGGCTTTAATTGAGGCGTCAAGAAAAGGCGATTTGAAGAAGGTTCAGAAGGTTACACACGAACTTCTGGATACCTGTATCCAATGCCACACAAAGTTCAGAAATCTATAATTTAAAGGAGGATAACGTCGACCTTCATGGTCGGCTGTGAGCGGGGGATGAACCCCCGCACTACGATTCCATTATGTATTATATGTAAAATTGTAGCGTGGGGGTTTATCCCCCACTTTTCGGCTGATGGTCTTAGCCGAAGGGGATACTCCTGTCTTCTCATTTAATTACTCTACCCAAAGGAATATTTGCCCTGTTTTCTAAAAAATCTATCCCGGGGAGAAGTACAGGTGTCTGTTCCATCTGACGCTCCTTGGCAATCTTTTTCACCTGCGGTGTTACATAGTTATATAACTCCGCCAGGCTTACTGTCTTATCTCCATTAAAATCTGCATCACCCTGAAGACCTTTCAGGAAAAAGTAGGTGAATAATCCATGTCTCTTTTCAGGATAGCTTGAGCTGATTTCTGTGCCTGAGGCAGCAGTCATTACCACAACATTCCCGCTGGCAAGGACAGGGTTTTCAACAGAAATAGCCATAGGTCTTCCACCCTTTGCCATGACAGACCTTCCGCCACCCCCTGAGAAACATGAGTCCATCACCACAAATGTCTCTTTTACATTTAAGTCAGCAAGTTTCTGGTAGAGATTCTTAAGGGGAATTCCTGTAGCCTCCGGAAATGCAGGGTTGCCATCAAAGGGTATGATGAATGCCTCTCCTGTTAAAGGATTTGGAGCGCCATGACCGGCATAGTAGATAAATACTGTAGAGTCCCGCTCTACATTATTCTTGAGCCATGTCCCCATGTATCCTTCAATATCACCTTTGGTTGCGCGCTCGTTAAGGAGAGTAGCGATATTTTCTTCAGGAAATCCCATCACCCTTATGAGATACTCCTTCATGATTTTTGCATCCCTGACTGTAAACTCTGCTTGTGGCAAATCCCTATATGTCTCAATTCCTATTACCACTGCAAAGGAATTTTTCTTTACCTCTGTTGCAGTTCTTGGGACACGGTCAACATCTACTGTAAACTCTGCTGTTGCAACTGCTACTTTCTCTTTTGCTGGCGGTTTATACGATGCCATGTCTTCATGGAGTTTTGGGACTATTTTACTTAATACAATGGGTAATATATCCTCTGTTGCAATAGAGACATATCTGTCTTCAATCTTTTCCTCTGACCATTCTGAGATTTTTTCATGCCTCTCCAAATCTAAACCCTCCTTTTTAAACCATAGTCTTGACCCTGTGGCGGTCTCCCATGCACTCAATTCAAAAACAATATGCTCCTTTAAGGATGGTCTGAAACCATACTCATGCTGACCTATAAATTCTACAATCTTCCCCAATAGGACAACATCTGCCCCAACATCTCTCCCTGCCTGAACCACCTCAGGGATACCGGGTGCAGTAGGTATGGCATCTTCTTTAATCGCCATCACCTCGGAGAATACACCATCCCCCTTTACATAGTCTTCTATACCTTTAGCTGCAGGGTTGGAAAGCCTTACAGCTATGGTTTTCTGACCGCTGGGGAGTGTAACAGTTGCTGTGCCTATTACTTGAACAGGGGCTATGGCAACTTTTGCAGGGATGGATGGGATGCTGCCGGGTGTAACAGCAACTTTTACAGGTTTTGCACAGGCTGAGAGCAGACCAAATATTATCACTACCTTAAAAATAAATTTCATTTCTTTACCCTCCTTTCTTAATATGCTATGATCAAATTGTGAATAATGACCAGAGAAAGTTTATTTCTGATAAACTTGGCAATCTTGGTAATTTCGTTTTTATTGCCTTTGTCATTGGTCAATTTATTTCAAAAGACCAGCTTCAATTTTTTATACTTATAACTGGTCTAATCTTCTGGTTAGTATGTTACATAGTAGGATACATAATCCTAAAGGGAGGTGAATAATTTATGTCAACCCTACCATGGTTTTTATTAATTGCAATATTAATCATAATATTCTTTACAGCTCCATTTATTTATAGAGACTATAAAAAACATCATTAGGATATTCCCCTTTTCAAAAGAAATATCTCAACCCTAAATTAATATCTACTTGTAGGGCTGGGTCTGTATATACATTCTTTGATGAGGTTCCTTGATCCTGACTCATCCACTTATAGTTAAATGGATAGACTGCTGTAGAGAATTCAAGTCCAATGGAAAGTTTTTCAGTTATCTCCCTCTCTATCCCAATTCCTCCTCTCCCTCCAAAAGGAGGAGCACCCTCAGAATCTCTGAGAGTAATACGAGAGGGGTCAGAAGATTTTATCGTATATTCAGAAGAGGCTGAGATTGGATAAAGTGCTTCAAAAGAAAGATATGGCTTCACCCACCACTCCGTTGAAAATTTATAGTGAAGGCCGAGATTCGCGGTTGAACCACTACCTGAAAACTTAATTTCCGATGTTATTGGCAAGTTCTTCATGGTGGCTTCCTGCTTTACTTGGTCATAGCCTAAAAAGAAATCCCAGGTTTTTCCCTCATAGAAAAACATACTAATACCTGTATAAGTAGAAGATGAGGTAGTAGCGTCTCTAAGAGCGTTTCCAGATACACCCGTCCCACCACGAACCTTAAGACTAAAGGCATCAGCCTTCTCAGACATAAACCCCAGACATAAAATAGCCAATAAACAAACTATAACTGCTTTAATGTTTCCTTTCATTTTTTACCCTCCTTTTTTATTAAGATTCTTCGCTTCGCAGAATGACATCCTTTTACGCAGGCATAAAGCCTGCGGCTACCATGTCATTGAAAGGATTAGCCCAAAGTAATCTATGTTTGAATCTATCTCCTCACCCCATAACCAACAACCTCCTTTCCTAATAAGACCTCTAAACACATCCCTTCATGGTTTATAGTTTTTAGGCGAAATATACCTTTTGACACTATCTTTAATCTTTGATATATTAAAACCGTGGCGAATGGGCGAAGGAAAAATCTTAGTAAAGCCATATATGAAATAGGCAAATTTGTCTTTTCAGGCATTGTCATCGGCTTCATGCTCAAATACAGAGAGATGACAATGAGTGAATTGCTTGCATTTTCAATTGGAGGTTCTGTTATGACAGTTGTTTTATTTGTCATTGCATACCTCATTGATAAGGAGGATTAATTATGTATCAATACCTTCCCATCATAATATTGTTTGGTCTCCCTACTCTGGTAGCCATACTTGCAGGTATATACTTCTGGCAGCAAGACCATTTTAAATTGAAACATCCATAAGTTAAATTAGCCCCTCACCTCACTCCTCTCCCCTGAGGGGAGAGGGAAAATAGGATGTGGTTCCTATCTCCTCACCCCATAACCAACAACCCCCTTTCAACCACCTCA
>JACRGN010000179.1 GCA_016234205.1 Nitrospinota bacterium
GCCTCTGCAAACCTCTTTGCCTCATCATAAACACCTCTTGGACCTATTGGATTCACATTCCCCCAGTAGTTTTCTTTTTGAGGATGGACAAGGGGGTCACCATAGACCTCAGATGTGGATGCAAGGACAAACACTGCATTCTTTTCCTTTGCAAGACCCAATGCCTTATGAGTGCCCAATGAACCGACCTTAAGTGTCTGAATAGGATGATTGAGATAATCTATGGGGCTTGCAGGTGATGCAAAGTGGAGTATGTAATCAAGTTTTCCTTCAACATAAATATAATTTGTAACATCGTGCTTTACAAATAAAAATTTCTCATCCCTAATATGTTCAATATTTTTAATATCGCCTGTTATAAAATTATCCATGCAGATTACCTGATGCCCCTTTGACAGCAGATAATCGCATAAATGAGAACCAATAAATCCAGCACCGCCAGTGATTAATATTCTCGACATAAATAATTCATCCTCTCGCTAAAAAGTAGTAACTGTTTACTGCCTACTGCTTACTGCCTATTGCTTCCTACGGTCTCCCTATACTGTAATATTCAAAACCCATCTTCCTTGTCCTCTCAGCATCATATATATTTCTCCCATCAAAAATAAGAGGGCTATGCATCAGATTCTTTATCCTTTCCATATTTAGCAGTTTAAACTCTCTCCACTCCGTTATAACAACAAGGGCATCAGCACCTTCTGAAACTTCATAGGCATTTGCACAATATTTAACTGCAGGGAGTATCTTCTTTGCATTCTCCATTGCCACAGGGTCATAAGCCTTGATAACAGCCCCCTCATTAAGAAGTATATTAATTATCTCTACGGACTTTGCATCTCTCATATCATCTGTATCAGGCTTAAAGGAAAGCCCCAATACACCTATAATCTTACCTTTTAGACCACCCGTTCCCTGCTTATAACCCCTGCTTACTACTGCAGGGGCAGGCTCTGCAGGGACAAGCTTATCCTTTATAATTTCAACAAAGTGAGGGACCCTCTTTTTGTTAATATCAAGAATAGACTTGAGGAGTTTAAAATTATAACCAAACTTTTCAGCCGTGTGAACCAATGATTGTATATCCTTTGGGAAACATGAACCGCCAAAACCGAGGCCTGCGTTCAGAAAGGCTTGTCCTATGCGGGAGTCATATCCAACACCTTTAGCCACATCAGTAACATTTGCACCTGTAAGCTCACATATATCTGCTATTGCATTTATAAAGGAAATCTTCATCGCGAGGAAGGCATTGGAAGCATATTTTATAATCTCCGCACTATATACATCGGTGATGAGCATTGGCCTGCCGATAGTTGCATAGAGTTCCAACAGTTTTACTGCCACCTGTTTTGTTGGAGCGCCTATGATTATCCTGTCAGGTGACAGGGCATCAGCAATAGCAGAACCCTCCCTTAAAAATTCAGGATTTGATACTACATCAAAACTTGTCCCTGCTGGTCGTAAGCTGGGATCGGTATTGCGAGTCATATTCTTTTCAATAACCTTCCTGACAAAATCCCCTGTCCCCACTGGAACAGTGCTTTTATTCACTATAATCTTATATCCATTTATAGACTTTGCTATCCCCTTTGCCGCACCCTCTACATAAGATAGGTCTGTCTCTCCATTATCCTTTGGAGGCGTTCCAACACATATAAAGATTATCTCTGCCTTTTCAACAGCACCATGTAAATCAGTTGAGAAAAAAAGCCTGTTGTCAACCACATTCCTCTTAACCATCTCCTCAAGCCCAGGCTCATAAATAGGCATTATCCCTTTATTGAGAGAGTCAATCTTTTCCTTTATCTTATCAACACATGTAACATCATTTCCAAGGTCTGCAAATATAACCCCTGTAACAAGCCCAACATATCCAGTGCCAATAACACAGATGTTCATAGTTTAACTATCTTCTCCCTCCCCTCTCTAATATCCTTTGTCGTGTTTCTCGTATCAACAACTATTTTAGAATTTTTCACAACCCATTTATAATCAATATTATTGTGGTCTGTAACAATAACCACACAATCAGCCTCAGCCAAAACATCTTCTCTTAATTCCACCCTTTTTACATCATCTATTTCATGAATAGAATCCACATAAGGGTCATGGAAACTCACATCGGCACCCTTGTTCTTTAAATATTTGATGACATCAATTGCAGGCGATTCCCTAACATCACTTACATCCCTTTTATATGTAACCCCCAATATCAAAATCTTTGCACCATTAACACTCTTCTTTTTTTTATTCAATGCATCAACCACCTTTGATACTACATATAAAGGCATCCCCGTATTTATCTCACTCGCAAGCTCAATAAATCGTGCAGTATAATTCAAGGTCTTTAATTTCCACGAGAGATAGAGGGGGTCAATTGGTATACAGTGTCCGCCAAGCCCCGGACCGGGATAAAACGGCATAAATCCAAACGGTTTTGTAGAAGCGGCATCTATAACCTCCCAGACATCCATACCCAGCCTGTCACACATAATAGCAATTTCATTTACAAGCCCTATGTTGACCGCCCTGAATGTATTCTCCAAAAGCTTCACCATCTCGGCACTCCTTGTTGATGATACAGGTATTACCGTATCAATTGACTGTTCGTAAAGATACTTGGCGATTTTTGTACACTCTGGTGTTACTCCTCCGATGATCTTCGGTGTATTTTTTGTATGATATTTCTTATTCCCCGGGTCAACCCTTTCAGGAGAGAAGGCAAGATAAAAATCAACCCCAACCTTTAATCCTGTGGATTCAAGCTCAGGAAGAAGAACTTCATCTGTAGTTCCGGGATATGTGGTGCTTTCAAGAACTATCAATTGACCCTTGTGTAGATATTTTTTTATCTCAGATGCAGCAGACACAATGTAGGATATATCAGGGTCTCTTGTCTTTCTCAAAGGTGTGGGGACGCAGATACTTACTGTATCGGCATCTCTTAACAAACTAAAATCAGTAGTAGGGATAAAATTTTTATTTTTGATAAATGATTTAACATCATCATCTTTTACATCCTGAACATAGCTTTCACCTTTTTTAAGGGCATCCACTTTACCTTTATCAACATCTATTCCGATTACAGTAAAACCTGACTTGCAAAATTCTATTGATAACGGAAGTCCCACATAGCCAAGTCCTATAATACTAACTTTGGCGGTCTTATTTTTAATCTTATCTGACAGATTCTCCATTTATTCCTCCAAATATCTCCCCTGCCTTTATATTATGTCCTGAAATAAACTCACCTACACCCATAACCCTTTTCCCTTCAGGCTGTAAAGCCTTTATAACAATCAGCCCATTGCTGCAAATAACTTTTATACCATTTCTGTTGACTTCAAAAACTTCACCGTTCTTACAAGCTGCAAGTTGCAAGTTGCAAGTTGCAAGTTTTAAATCTTGAATCTTGAATCTTGAATCTTGAATCTTATAATCCGTCTTCGTTATCTTCAATCTTTTTCCATTGTAAGATGTATATGCCCCCGGTGCAGGAGTCAATCCCCTGATTCTATTTACTATTTCTTTAGCACCAATACTCCAATCTATCAAGCAATCTTCTTTTTTCAGTTTCGGCGCGTATGTAGCAATTGATGCATCCTGTTTTATTCTTTTTATCGCCCTCTTTTCAAGTCCATCAAGTGTCTCAAGAATAATATCACTCCCCATCTGTGATAGTTTATCGTGTATAGTTCCTGCATTATCATCTTCCTTTATTTTTATCTCCCTCTGAATTAATATATCTCCCGTATCCATTCCCTCATCCATAAACATTGATGTCACACCTGTCTTTGTCTCACCATTTATCAATGCCCAGTTTATTGGTGCTGCACCTCTGTATTTTGGAAGTAATGAAGCATGAAGGTTTATACATCCATATCGGGGTAAATTTAGTATGTCTTTAGGCAGGATATGTCCGAATGCAACAACTACAATACAGTCAGGATTATATTCTTTTATTTTTTTTATAAAATCAGGCTCTCTGACCTTTTCTGGCTGTAACACATCAATTTTATTGGTTTCTGCAACTACCAGATTCGCTTCGCTCACTGCAAGCTTTACAGGTGAAGGAAGTATCTCTCTACCCCTCCCCTTTGGTCTATCAGGCTGGGTAACTACAGCAATTATCTTATGATTAGAATTAATCAGTCCTTCTAATGTTGGAACGGCAAAATCTGGAGTCCCCATAAATATAATATTCATCAAGAACAAAGACTTGATTAATCCGCAGATTACACAGATTTTAAAAAAAATATTTTGTTTTAATCTGCGATAATCTGCGAAATCTGCGGATATATAATTTCCTACATGAACAAAAGAAAAAGATTATTAACCACAGATTTACACAGATAAACACAGATAAATTTAAAAAAGACTTTAGTCTGTAAAAGTCTGTAGCTAATTCTATTAAAAAGAATTTAGGCTAAAGGTTTTAAACCTTTAGCCCGCTTTTCATCCTATTATAAAGATGTATAAAAATCAAGATTAGATTGTGTGTTGGAAGGGAAAATTTTTAAGTATGGAGATGGTCGCCAATTCGCCTCATCCATGTCATCTCTTCTTGAGATAATGGTCCCTTATCAAGGGTGGTAAGTGCCTCTGTCATCTGCTCCATATTTTTAGGACCTGCTATACAGACATTCACATTAGGATTACTGAGGACAAAGCGGTAGCAGTCTGATGCCATTGGGGTTCTCTCCCCTTTTGGCATCTTTTTGGGGTTAACAAGTCCTCCCCAGCGAGTAGCGGTATATGTAACAACACCGGGACGATTTACTGCGTCAAGATTTGGAAAAACCTCTGTCTCTGCACCACGGTTTGCAGCATTATAACGGATATGGAAAATATCATAATTGCCTGTCTTTGCAAATTCAGGAAAGGCTCTACGGTTGTGTCCTGAAATTGCAATAAAGCGAGCAAGTTTTTTCTCTTTCAACTCTGCACATATATCAAGGATTTTCTGAGATGGCTGTGAGTTATACCAGCCGAGGAGGATTACATCTACACCATCAAGACCTGTTTTTTGTAAAAATTTCTCAAAGCTTCTGCGGAAAAGGAATTCAACACGCCAATAAACCTGAGCAACTATTATAATTTTATCCCTCAGACCTTTCGCACAAAGGCTTTTTATAGCTGTATTCATCCCCTCACGACGTATTGAACCGTGATAAAAATAATTGCATCCCCTTTCAAATGCCATTTCAAATGCTTTCGCAGGAGCCCCATAACCTCCTGAAACACCGAGCCTGCACACTTTAAGCCCTGTCCTACCGAGTATTCCTGTTGTAAAAGAATTACTATTTGCCATGATTCATTTAAGAGTAAGTTTATTTATAACCTTCTTTACTCCTTTTGTATTCTTTGCGGCTATCACTGCCTTTTCTGCCTCATCTTTAGAGCCTACTCTGCCTTTAAGTGTAACAATACCATTTTCAGTATCCACATTTATCTGAAACGCCTTTAAATCAGGGTCTGCAATTAGTTTTGTCTTTATCTTTGTGGTTATCCACTGGTCATCAATTACCTCTCCTGCACTCTGTTCTTTCTTGCCGGCAACATAACCTGCCTCTGCACCCGCACCGCCGGCAACTACAAACATGCAGCCGCTAAGTGTTGGAAGAAAAGAAATAATTATACCTGTTATAAGTAAAGTAAATTTTTTATTCATTATAGAATCTCCTTCCACTCTACCCTCTCCCTCCAGGGGAGAGGATTAAGGTGAGGGGTGGTTTTTAAGTTTTTTTTATCACAATATAATCTTCTTTACAATACAATTTTATGGCATGATAACATTATGGCTAAACCTGTTTTCAAGATACCTGTAAAATGTGGAGAGAAGTTTGAACTATCAGTTGAAGATATTGCCTCAAGTGGTGACGGAATCTCACATTACAAAGGATATACTCTTTTCGTTCCTCAGACAGTCAAAGGAGACAGGGTGCTTATTGAGGTTATCAAGACTACCCCCAGATTTGGTATAACAAAAATTATTAAATTACTCAAACCCTCTACATGGCGAATAAATCCTGAATGTCCCATTTATTTTGAATGTGGAGGATGTCAGCTCCAACATATTAAATATGATGAACAGATGGTGTTTAAAAAGAAGGTAGTAAAAGACAGCCTTGAGAGGATTGGAAAGATTAAACTTGAATTTGATGGATTCACTTCGCTCACTACAGGGCATGAAATAATCCCTGCAAGGCAGCCTTTTTTCTACAGGAATAAAGGGATATTTCATTTCAAAAGGACAAGAAAAGGCTTGAAGGCAGGTTTCTTTGCAAAAGGGACACATAATGTCGTTGATATTAAAGACTGCCCTGTCCTTTTAGAACCGATAAACAAAGTAAAGGAAACAATACGAAGGAGCATAGAAAATAAAAATGTTTCTATCTATAACGAATTATATCATAAGGGATTTTTAAGAAGCCTTATTATCAGGCAATCAGCAAAAACGAAGGAAATCCTTATCGGTCTTGTAACAACAGATGGAAATTTTGACAGTTCATTTATTCAGGATATAGCAGAAATAAATGACACTTTGAAAGGAAATTACAAGCTCGTTGGGATTGTCCAGAATATCAATCCGCTAAAAACCAATGTAATACTTGGCGAAGAAAACAGGCTTTTATGGGGCAGGAATTATTTGAATGAATCTCTTGGAGGCATCAATTACCAGCTTTCCCTCATCTCTTTCTTTCAAATCAATCCATACCAGACAGAGACTCTTCTAAAAACAGTGGAGGAGATGCTTACAGAAGTAAAAGGCACAATACTTGATACCTATAGCGGTATCGGGAGTATATCCCTTTACCTTGCAAAAAATTCTACTTCATCAATTATTGGTATTGAGGAGAATGAAGTAGCGGTAGAAGATGCAAATAAAAGTGCGGAGAGAAACGGGATAAAGAATTGTTCTTTTCTAAGTGGGACAACTGAAATACATCTGAAAAATTTTGAAGGGTCATCTGATACTAAAGCAATTATACTTGACCCGCCGAGAAAAGGCTGTTCAGAAGAAGTCTTAAATTCTGTCTTAAAAATAAAACCTGAGAGAATTGTTTATGTCTCTTGTAATCCATCTACACTATCACGGGATTTAAACAAACTCTGCCAGGAAATGTATTCTATAAAGGATGTAAAAGTTATTGACATGTTCCCCCAGACTGTTCACATGGAGACAGTGGTATTGCTTGAGAGAAAAGGGTAGATAGAAAGCAGCCTTACACATTCTTCATATCCGTAATTACATCCCTACAACTTCCTTTTGTTTAGCCTTTCTCAATTTAAGACCAGTCTTTTTTTCTAAATCTTCCAGTCCTTTATTAAAAAAAACTATACGCTCGTCTCTTGTCATATTTTTAGTCGTTTCATATACCCCATCTTTCCATCTCCATACTTCATTTAATTTCTTTGACTCATTCATCACCAATCACCTCCATAGGAGTTATCATTTCCAATTCCTTGAGATAGCCATGTATAATGTTTACAGCATGCACTTTCTCTTTTTTATTGAGGTTAGCCAGATGGCGATAGTTCCAGCTAACCAGTGCGTCCATCTCATTAACTGTTGCAATTGCAATATGCAAGGCATCATCCCTTTTCTTTTCAGGAATAACACCTTTTGTAATATAGATATCTGCAAGCTCATCAATCTCATCATTGACCTCTAACATTATAGGCATATATTCTTTCATTAAACTTATTAACTCTACCATAGTTTTTTCATCGGCATTTTCAATTTCTCTAACCACCACTCCAGAAGAATATATCTGATATCTACCTGCCTTTAGATTTTTAAAAAATTGCCTTGTTATCTCCATTTTTTCGGGTGAGTCATCAGCATAATAAAAATTCCACACTGAGGTATCAAGATAAAGCTTTAACTTTCTCATATTCAAATTATATCAGAGAGGAAAAGGAAAGTGTTACATAAAAACGGGCATAAAGAGGTAATCGTTACATTTACACTGATTCAGGCTGCAAGGAAAGAACCGACAGAAGAATTAAGTATGGTGTCCCCTGATTCTATAACTCAAGGCTTTAGCCTCGCCAAAAACGACCCTGAAGGGTCGCACTACAGATAAAATGAATAAATCGTAGAAACAGGTTTTTAAGCCTGTTATTACTGTGGTGAAAATTTCTGGATACGATTGTTTTCGGTATCAGCAACATAGACATTTCCTGACGAATCACTGCTACCATATTTGGATCGCTAAATTGACCATCTCCTGAGCCATTTGAACCCCATTTAGTTATAAATGTGCCACTATGGATTGTTATAGAGATTCAAGATTTCTGATGCACTTAATACACGATTGTAGACACGGACTTCGTCAATTTTGCCTTTCCAGTAATAAATTCCTTGAGGATATCCTATCCTGAATGGCTCACCACTAGGCCACAGGTTGCCATATCCGGTATCCCATGTATTGCTCAGGCTTCCATTGATATAGGATTTTAATTGTCCATTAGATGAATCATAAGAAAATGCAATATGTACCCAACTATCTGCTGCCGGATAGTATCCGGTATCATAATCCCTCCACTGAAAAGTACGGTAATCTACTATCCTCATTCTAATCTGTCCGAGTGAAATGCTAATTGCCCAACTGTTATTTCTAATAATTAACATTGGAAAGGAGGAACTGCTTGTAGAGGAACTAATTGTATCGGCTGTTAAGTAGAACCATCCTTCTGCTGTAAGGGTGTTCAAATGGGGAAAAATAGAGAATTAGCTTTAAGCCTGAGCCTGCCGGGATACTTGATATAGAGCCTGAATGGGCTGAGCAGTTATGAGGTACATCTGTTGCAATGGAGTTATTTGATGAGTCATAGACTGTTGCACTCACGGTGCTGATGCCAGCAGCGGTGCAGTCAATAGGGGCATATGCAGGGCTAAAGCCCTGCCCTACAGAATCGTATGGTTTTTGAGTTGTTGTAGGGGCATTCTGCCAGTCTACATTAAAGGCAATCGAGCCTGTGTCGTTAGATGAGGTATTCATTTCGCTACCGCATCCGAATAAGGTTACGCCAGTTCAACAATGAAGTGCAACACTTGGGAAGCAGAAAGGAGAAATGCTATCCCCCCCACTACTGCAGCTCCAAGTAATACCCATAGCCATGTGTTGATGCTCTTCTTCTCTTCTATTTTTTCAACAGGTATATCCTTTTCGGGTGTTGACATTACTTCGGGTTCAGGGATTGAGACTGCAAAGGCAGTTTGATTTAATATGAGTAATGGAATGAGAAGGAGAATTATGAATCTGAATTTTTTCATGTGAATACCCTCCTTAAATTAGTGTCAGTGACAGTATCAGTTAGAGGATTCTTTTACTGACACTCACATTGACACTGACCTTTATTCTTATCTCCTTATCCTGTATACTGCTGTTGCTTCCGTCCATTCTGTTGGTTCAAGCTGGTTGAGTCTTTTTACAAGGTCGCTTATCATGCCTGTGGATTTGGCATCGTAAACCTTAAATAAACCCTCCTGAAATCCAAGCGGTATAATCTCCTCCTTCTTCTTTGTGGCAATTATTTTAATCCTTTCTTCTGCTAAATCATTTTTATAATCGGGGAGAAATAGCGCCTTTAATACTATTTCACTGTTATCAGGTGGAAATTCGTATGTCTTGTCTGATTTTGCGTGATTGTCTTTTGTTATTTTGTTCGGTAATAGGACTGTTACTGAGCCATCTGCTGCAATTGAGAATATGTATGTATAGCAATCTGTGCTTGATTGATAAAATAACTTTACCTCATCATTTTCTTTTAAATCACTCTTTGATAGAGAGAGTTTCAGGTGTATCCCTTCCCCCTTTTCGGGATATACAGGTTGAATGAGCGATTTAAGCTTAACTTTGTAAAGGTTTCTGTCCTTTTCATCCCATCCCTCTTTAATTATTTCTACCTTTTCTATTTTCCCCCTTACAGCAGCATATATCAGGTCTTCTGACACCTGACTATTTGATACGAGGATGTGTGCCTTTATGAATGCACCTACTGCATATTCCACTGCCTTCTGTTCTGCATCCCTTTTTGCCCTGTTTATAACCTCTTTCGGTGTTTCTATCTCCCCCTGATATGCCTCCCCTTCTGCCTCAGTCCATACTTGCCCCTGAACAGGTTTATCAGGGATAGGGTTTTCGGAGGCATGGGTTATATCTGTCAGGCATAGGATTATTGATAATGCAACAATGAGTTTTTTCATTATCAATACACCTTCCCGAATTCCCTTTCATCAATCTCACCTTTAATGAATGCCTCAAGGGGTTTTGAGCGATTTGGATTTTTTAGCTCTTCTGATGCCCTGTTTAGTTGTTCAAGTGTTATAAGACCTTTGCCAAAGCCGTTTTTTAGTTTTGTTTCCGCATTTTCTATCTCCTTTATCTTCGTCCAGTTCCTTGCTACTGCAAAGTATCCTTTGCCTGATACCTGTGGAATCTGTTCCTCTCCTTTCAGTTTCTTTGCTGCCTTTGGGACATTGTCTTCTATGTAATCCGATATTTCGTTTACTGTTATCCATACACCCTTGCTACTTTTACCTTTGAGTCCTTCAAGGAGATAGTGGCTGAAGATACCACTTTTAATGGTATCATCTTCCCATGATTGCTGGTCTGTGGCAGAGGATGTTATAACTACCTTCCCTGTGCCACTTGGCTCAATGAATGTCCTCGGTGCAGGCATACCTACAAGGGGTTTTCCTCCTTCAGGGACTATTGATTTGCCACTCCCTGTGAAACAGGCATCGAGTGCCACCATTATCCCTTTAGCGCTTGATTGGTCTATGAGTTCATGGATGTAAGAAAGGGATATACTCGTATTCTCCATTTCATAAGGGCTTGATCTTATGACATCGTTTGGAATAAGAAAGGCATCTGTTATGTTCTTTCCTTCTATTTTTGGCGCTCCATGCCCTGAGAAGTATACATATATATAGCCATCCTGATTCTTTATTTTACCAAGAGAGGTTATTATCTTGTTCCTTGTGGCTTCATTGTTTAAGAGAAGGATTGTGTTTTCTTTTGGGACACCGCCATATCTTGGGTCTGTCAGGGTTTCATATATCTTCTGTGCATCCTGTGAGGGGTATTTCAAATGTGGAATGTCTGTCCTGTTCTTGTAGTCAATGCCTATGACTAATGCAAATGTATCCTGCCTCGGAGGGGGTATCTTTTCAGGTTCGGCGGGTGCAGATGCAATGAGAGATTCTATGGTAAAGGGTTGTGTGGACACCTCTTCTCTGTCAAGGTATACCTTTACATGCCAGTTTCCTGCCTGATTGGATGCCTTTTCATTTTTGATGGGTAGTCTGTGCCATGTGGTGAATTCTTCTTTGTATTTGTCAGCGGATGCACTTATTTGATAATTGCCTGTGGAGTAATAGAGCTTGTTGTCAGGACTATACCACTCCCATTTTACAGTGTGCCTTCCATACAGATTGACAATTTTGAGATATGCAATGGCTTCTTTGTCTTCTGTGGTAAAGGTTCGGGTTGTGTCTACCGGTCTGCCAATGGTGTCTCTGTTTATGCCTTTTGCAAGGGTTATTTCTGATAGGGTTAGTTCAGGCGGCTTTTTGATAACAGTTGCAGAACTGCATGAGAGAAGAAAGATTAGTAAAAGAAGTGTAAGGTGAGTGAGTGAGTGAGTGTGAATGCAATTTGAATGCCAGTGATAGTTTCATACATCACCCCCTATATTAACAGGTCTGAAAACTGTCTCTACAAGACTAAATTTAGGATTAAATATAATACAAGTGTGGGATTTGTCAAGAGAAAAAAGTGTAAAAAAAAGTGTAAATCTGTGTTCACCCCGTTAGAAATCTTCTTCGCAAGGGTTTTAGTAACATTATAGTGAATATCCGTTTTGTAGCAAAATTCTAACGGGGTTCATCCGTGGCTAATTAAGTCTTTGTCCTTGTTTTTTTCCTTCTCCTTCATTCTATGACCAAAGGTATAATAATTCACAAGCTTGGTTAAATATGCGGCTAATACTATGCCTCCTATTAAAAAGATTAAAACAATTGCCCCGTCCATTCTCCAATCATCTCCTTCAAATTCCATTTAATCGGCAGTCTTACAGATTGACCATTTTTTTCAAAGTCAAGATACCCGTTTTTCAAGCCATATAAAAATACATCCCTCGTAATCTCCACATCCTTTATGCAATATTCTATAATCTGAGCCATCTTCCCCTCTTTAAACCACTGAAGGGATAAAAGACCGTTGCCGCTCTTTTCTATCTTTAGTGTGCTTTTTGCAATCTGATTCAAGCTGACCCTATAGCCAAGCCTATCCCAGACATCTTTAAGGATATCAAAAGACCTGACCCTGTTTTTTAAATCTACTGTCGTATAGGGCTGTAATACTGCAAAATCAAAATTTAATATATTAAAACCAACTACCAAATCTGCTGAGAGCAGCTTATTTACCAGCCCCTCAACTTCACTTTCAAGGTAGGTATAAAATTTTCCATCAAGGCTGTCATATACAACTGCCACAGCTATCTTCATGAGGTGTTTATTATTCCAGCCTCCGACCTCATCAGCGCTCTTCTGAGTTTCAACATCAAAATATACTATCCGTTTATCTTTCATAATAATAATTTGACACTGATTTCCACTGATTTTTATGATTTTTTAAAAATCTGTGATAATCTTGTCTAAAAAACTCTTCTAATAATTTTTATCTTTTCGCCAAAATTTAGCAACAACCCTAATTTTATACCAGTTGCCTTTAAATAATTTACCAACTGAACTTCATGAGTCTTCGATAGTTCCGAGACTGCCTTTAATTCAACGATTACCTTATCTTCTACCAGAATATCGGCAAAATATTCTCCAACCAGATTTCCTTCAAAATAAACATTGACATGCGATTGTTGGATGGCAGAAAGTCCCTTTTCCTTTAATTTAATCATCATAGCATTTTCATAAACTTTTTCTAAAAAACCGCCTCCCAGTTTATTGTAAACTTCATACGCACAACCAATAAGTATCCTCCGGCAAAGCCGGAGGTATTACGATTGCTGCCCCCTCAAAGGGGGCTGACCGCAATCGGTTAAAGTCAAAACCCTCAAGCTGTCATTCCCGCGTGCATTTGGCGGGAATCCATGTTTTATGACTGGATGCCCGACAGAACCATTCGGGCATGACAACAGTGAAAACTGAAA
>JACRGN010000181.1 GCA_016234205.1 Nitrospinota bacterium
AAAAATTTAATGACGAAATACGAAATAAAATGATAGAAGAAAAGAGGAACTTGAAGAAGACGCTATTTTTGTATAAAGATGACATGAAGAGGTTTTTAGGAGAACCCCCCGCTTCAGAAAAATACAGAGAAACCATATCAACTACCACTATATCAAAAAAGGATGACATTCCCCTTGCTATAACAACTACCGAACCTATAACTGTTACCGTCTCTGGTCAGGGCAAAGACAAAGAATCTGCCCTTACTGATGCATTCAGACGGGCAGTAGAAGGTATTGCAGGTGTATATGTCTATTCAGAAACCGAGGTTTCTAAATATAAAGTTGTGAAAGATGATATTATTTTGCATTCTCGCGGATATGTTAGAGATTACCATATCTTATCGGAAAAGAAGATGGATGATGGAACTATTTTGCTTAATACTGCTGTAATAGTTGACAATAAAGGCATATCTTCTCTCATGCGGAAGGCGAATATCACCACCCCTGATATGATAATTGGTGATATTGCCATAATTACATAAAAACAGGAAAGATTAAAAAAATCGGCAGAATTATTGAAAGCAGTTACAGGAAAAAAAGTTACCGATAAATACTTTTTTAATTATATGGGGTATACGGTAAAAGATGTAGGAATTGATAAAGTTGAGGGGACATATCAGATACAAATATCCGTGAATCCTGCATATTGGGGATTATATAGAGAAGTATTAGAGCAGATCAATGAATATAGTAGTATTGAGGATACAGTTTTAGCAGGGGCTTTATTCGGGAAAAGCAGTTTATCGACAAGGTATATGTCGATGTCGCTTTACGATTACATTATAAAATCTTTACCACGCGATTGGATTACACAATCCGACAATGGAATGTACGATATTTACTATTTTTATGTTCAACCTGTTAATAGAATAAATAAACATCTTCAAAAATATTTAGAAAAACCTTTCAACTGTAAAATAAATATTTTGCCTGGGGGAAATTTTACACTAGAGATATACCAGAATCTATTTAGAAAGGATAGACGGAATTATTTGCTAAATGATGAAAAACCTGTAATTATAGATGTCCCATTTCGTATAACTAATATGAATGGAATAAACAGGTTCAAGATTATTGTAGAGTAGCGGTATTTAGTTTTTTTGATACTGTTTAAAAAATTTATTGATGGCTACTGGATAGTATAAAACCTAAAGGGAAATGCAAAAATTAATAGGAGGGTAATCAATGGGAAATATATCTATAGAAAAATTGATACAGGATGAGATTGAAGGCATCCCAGAGGACAAATTGCATGAAGTTTACGACCTTTTACATTACTTCAGGATAGGGATAGAGAAAGAAAATATTGAAGATGTGAAGGGTTTAAGACTTGCTTCTGAAAAGAAGTTTGATGAAGTATGGAAAGGGGAAAAGGATGAAATCTGGGAAAGCTATCTATAAACAACGGGAGATAGTTCTTACCAGATTTCCATTCTCAAACCTGACTGACTTCAAGGTGAGACCTGTCCTTATTATTTCAAAGGACAGCTATAATTGTAAATATGCTGATGTTATCGTTTGTGCAATGACCACCAATCTTGAAGAGTCAGAATACGGTATTACAATTACTACCGAAGGCTTGGAGGAAGGACACTTGAAACTGACCAGTAAGGTAAGGATGGATGCTATTACCAATATCGAGCAAGATATTATTATAAAAAAGATAGGCAGGCTCAAGATACAGATATTTAAAGAAGTGCTGATTAAGATAAACACTCTTTTTGCTGAAAAATAATGTAGGAACTAAAAATGTTCATACTCGGAAATTTAATAAGTGCGATTGCAAGGGTGCTGGATATAGTCCTCAATATTTATATGTGGATTATAATTATAAGGGCACTCATCTCATGGGTTAATCCTGACCCCTATAACCCCATTGTCCAGTTTCTCTACAGGGTAACAGAGCCTGTTCTTTCACCAATACGGAGGCTGATTCCAACTTATACAACAGGGATAGATTTTTCACCTATAATTGTATTTCTTATAATTATGTTTCTACAGAGTTTCCTTGTTTCTACTCTAATGCAAATAGCAGTCAGATTACATTAAATATTTAGCCACGAATTTACACAAATGGACACGAATTATAAAAACTTTTAGACGCTGATTTACATTGATTTTTTATGATTTTCACAGATTATAAGCTCTGTGTAAATCATAATTTATCTCTGTCTTTCTGTGTCTAATTCTTTAATTTTAATTTGTGTTCATTCGTGGCTAAAATAGAGGGTAATAAAAATGAAAATATCACCTATTGATGTCAGACAGCAGCAATTTAAACTCAAGTTCAGGGGTTTTGATGTTGAAGAGGTGGACAGCTATTTAGAACTGATTGCAAATGAACTTGAGGATATAAACAGGGAGAATGAGACAATAAAAAATGAGTTAAGAAAAATGGAACAGGCGATTGAAGAGTATAAAAAGGCAGAGGGTGATTTGAGAAAGGCAATTGCATCGGCTCAGGATTTTAAGAAGGATGCCATTGAGAAGGCAAATCAGGAGGCTCAGATTATTATAAAACAGTCGGAGATAAAGGCTGCCGAAATGCTTAAGTCTGCTGAGGGAAAACTTTTTAAGCTGGAAAAGGATACTGCAGAACTAAAGGCTAAAAAGATGCAGTTTGAAGTGCAGATGAGGGCGATGATAGATAACCATCTGAAGCTTTTAGATATGTTGGGAAGGGAAGGGGAGAAAAAATAATATTATTAAGCCACGAATTTGCACGAATAAATAGAATAGAATTAGAAGATAATTTCTTAAAATTTGTGTTAATTTGTGTATATTTGTGGCTAATTTTTAAAAGTAAGTGTGCAGTGTTAAAAATAAGGGAAGTTGAAAATTATGTAACCTTTTCTGTAAGGGTTCAGCCACGTTCATCAAGAAATGAAATCTGCGGTATATATGGAGATGCAATAAAGATAAAACTCACATCACCGCCAGTTGAAGGGGAGGCAAACGAAGGTTTAATAAAATTTCTTGCAGGCATACTTAAAATAAGTAAAGGGCAGATAGAAATAATAAGTGGACAAAAGAGCAAAAATAAATTAATAAAGATAATTGGTGTTACAAAAGGAAAGGTCACTGATTTGTTAACCTGAAAACTGACCTGTATAAAGGAGGGTATTATTATGGAAGACGAAGAAATATTTGAACACATTTCGTCAGACCCTGACATATTGCATGGTAAACCTTGCATTAAAGGCACAAGGATTCCAATATATCTAATCGTATCCCTTGTAGGCGAAGGCGTCTCTACGGAAGAAATAATTAAAGACTATCCTTCACTTACCACCAAGGACATTAAGGCGGCAGTCAAATATGCCTCCAAGCTATGTGAATATGAAGCCTATGCTGTATGAGTATAAATTTTCTGCTGGATGAAAATATTCCTTATGCTCTTATCGTCCTTCTTGAAAAGAAAGGCTTCTCTGTTGTTCATTTAAAGAAGATTGGCAGGGGAGGGATTAAAAATGGTGAAGTTTATAAGTTAGCTGAAGAAAGCAAATCATGGATTATTACAAGAGATGCCGATTTTCAAAATTATTACAAATTTATTTCCTACGATGTCGGCGGGATTATCTTAATAAAGCTCATGGTAACCAAGACAAGTTATTTGTTAGAAAAAATCGAAGCCTTTTTTGATAAATATAGGGATAAACTATCAAGCAAGCATCTGATAATTGTAGAAGATGAAATAATAAGGATTTACTAAAAACTGAGTTTTCATTTGGTGATTACTACAATGTTTAAAACTGTAGAATATAAGGATGGAAAAGTAAGGCTTATTGACCAGACAAGACTCCCGCTGGAAGAGGTCTATGTGGAGTGTGATAATTATCAGGATGTAGCAAGGGCGATAAAGATAATGCAGGTAAGGGGTGCACCTGCAATTGGGGTTACTGCTGCAATGGGTGTGGCACTCGGTGCAAAGAGTATTGTTACAAAGGATTTTGCTGAATTTTATAAAGAGTTTGTAAAGATATGCGACCATCTATCAGGCACAAGACCCACTGCAGTAAATCTCTTCTGGGCGATTGAGAGGATGAAATTGGTTGCTAATAAAAATAAAGGGAAGCCTGTTGAATCTATAAAGGATGTCCTTGAAAAAGAGGCGGTAAAGATACGAGAAGAAGATATTTTCATAAATAAGGCTATGGGAAATTATGGTCAGGAGTTGATAGAGAATGGCGATACCATACTCACACACTGCAATGCAGGGGCATTAGCTACGGCAGGAGAGTATGGGACAGCACTCGGTGTAATAAAGGTCGCCCATGAAAAAGGAAAAAAAATAAAGGTTTATGCAGATGAGACAAGGCCATTCCTTCAGGGTGCAAGACTTACAGCATGGGAGCTTGTAAAAGAGGGGATACCTGTGAGATTGATTACAGACAATATGGCAGGTTATTTCATGTGGAAGGGTGAGATAGATAAGGTGATTGTTGGTGCGGACAGGATTGCGGCAAACGGCGATACAGCGAATAAAATAGGGACATATTCACTCTCAATACTTGCAAAAGAGCATAATATTCCATTTTATATAGCCGCACCTCTATCTACAATTGATATAAAGATTTCCGATGGAAGCAAAATACCAATAGAGGAGAGAAATCCGCAGGAGGTAACACACCTGAGTGGCAAGAGGATAGCCCCTGAAGGGGTAGAAGTTGCAAACCCTGCATTTGATGTAACGCCAAATAAAAATATAAGTGTGATTATAACGGAGAAAGGTATTATCAAGCCTCCCTTTGCGGATGGCATAAAAAACCTATTTTAGTGCTTGACATTTAAATTTTAAGGACTATATTTAATAGCAAAAGGTGTAGGAAGTTAACCTTATTTTAATATTTTACAGAGGTGATTATTATGTTAAATTTTCTTCTAAATCCTGAGCCTGCCGAAGGAAAGGTACAAATATTGCTCAGTCAGTCAGTCAGTCAGTCAGTTTAAACACTCCTAAAATTTTCTTCTTACTCATCACTCATTGCTCATTGCTCATTGCTTTTCTTTTCGGCTGCTCCTCCACAAACGAAATAAGAAAGCCCCCCTCATTAAAAGTAGCAGAACTAACCCTCGCAAAAGGCATAGACAAAGGTGCGATTGCTAATCCTGTAAATCCAACATCAGCATTCATCACACAGGACACAGAGGCAATAGCACTCCTTAAAATAGAGAATATGTATGGAAGACACATCATAAGATGGGATTGGCATGGAACGGATGGGAAGGTTAATTACACATCAGGCGATTATCAGGTAAATATATCAAAGGATAAATTCCATAAACAATTTGCAGTATGGCACAGCCTTCCAATAAAAGGAGAAAAGGCATCGAACAATCCCGGTCAATGGCAGGTAAAGGTCTATTTTGACGGAGAACTCCACACGACAAAAGGACTCAATATAGAATATGCGGATATTGACATAGAAAAGCTCCCCCAGACCGCACAAGTATATCCTAACAGATGGGGACTTATCATAGGAATAGAAACCTATGCCAATCTCCCATCTGTAGAATATGCAAAAAAGGATGCTGTCCTTGTCCGAGATTATTTCACGAAAATATTAGGAATACCTCAGGAGAATCTCATCTTTTTAGCCGATGAGAAGGCAACAAAATCAGCGATTATGGGGAATATCAAAGAACATCTCCCCAAGAACCTTGAGAAGGATTCAACCCTATATATCTACTTTGCAGGACACGGCGCACCCGATGTAGATAAAGGAGACGCCTACCTGATTCCTTATGACGGGAACATGAAATATATCACCCAGAGCGGATACAAGCTCAAAGACTTCTATCAAGACATATCGAGCCTTGATATAAGCAGGACCTATGTATTTTTAGACTCATGTTTTAGCGGAAGCAGTGCGAGGGGAGAGAAGATGCTCCTTGCAGGGGCAAGGCCTGCCCTTATCCATGTAGAAGATGTAGCAGTAACGAGCGATAAAGTTATATCCCTCACAGCATCAAAGGGTGGTCAGATAAGCAACTCCTACAAAGAGACGGAGCATGGACTGTTCACCTATTATCTCCTGAGCGGATTAAGGGGGCTTGCAGACACAAACAATGATGGATGGATAGGAGTCGGAGAGCTATATAGCTATGTAAAGGATAAGGTGGACCAGAAGGCGAGGAGAAAAGGTGTAGAACAGACCCCCTCACTTAATGCAATAAAGGATGTAGAGGGCATGAAGATAAGTAGGGTTGTAAAATAAATTAGCCACAGAGACACAGAGAAAGACAAAAAAAGTAAAGACACTGAAAGACACAGATAAATTATGATTAACACAGAAAAAAT
>JACRGN010000178.1 GCA_016234205.1 Nitrospinota bacterium
CCTTTGCTTCCTCATATGAGCCGTCAACCATGACCGCCACTGACAATCTCTTAACCTTGCCTATAGGCTCAACCACCTTTTTAACAACTTTATTTATCTCATAGTTTATTGTCTCGCTGGTCTTCTGTGACTTTGAAGGAGTTCCTGCAGGCTGTGTCATAGGCATGGCACCTGGTATGTTTGACTGAACCCCTGGAATACCTCCCACTGCACCAGCACCCTGTGAACTATCTTCAGTCCTCTGCTCACTCCTTGCAACCTGACTGTCAGGGTCATAATTTTCCTCCATCCTCTCTACCTGAGAGAAATCCACATCTGCGGTCACCCTTACAATAGCCTTATTTCTACCGAGGACATCCTCAAGCATTGTCTGCACCCTTGACTCCAATGTTTTTTCTAAATTTTGCTGATACTCCATTTGAGATGTAGTAAGTTTGGCTGCCTGAGACGAATCTCTTCCGCCTGATAAGATATTACCGTGCATATCCACAACTGTTATATCTGCAGGGTCAAGCCCTTCAACGGCACTTGCAACAAGATGGGCAATACCCTGAACCTGATTCTCTTTAAGCCTTTTACCTGCCTTGAGCTTTAGAATTACAGAGGCTGTAGTCCTTTTTTGGTCTTCTTTAAATAACACCTTCTCAGGGATGGTGATATGAACCCTTGATTGCTCCACCTCTGTAAATTTATTTATAGTCCTTGCAAGCTCCCCCTGAATTGCCCTCTGGTAATTGAGTTTCTGGACAAATTCCGTCATGCCAAAACTCGTCTTATCAAATATCTCAAAACCGACACCACTCCCCTGAGGCAGTCCCTCCCCTGCAAGCTGCAGTCTAAGTTCATAAACATTACTGGAAGGCACCATTATTGAGCCGCCATCGGCTGATATCTTATATTGAATCCTTTTATCTTTAAGTTTTGAAAGAATAGCTGATGCATCTTCTGAGGAAAGATTTGAGTAAAGCAGCTGGAAATCCTGTTTTTGTGCCAGAAATATCATTACAATCATTGCAGTCAATACAATGCCGGCAGCAGCAAAAATCGCAATCCTTCTTCCGGCTGGAATTTTTTCAAGTGTTTCCTTAAGCTGATTCAAAAAACTTTTTAAAGATTCAAACATAACACCCCCTATGTAAGAAGTAGGAAGTAGGCAGTTTGTTTTTTCTGCTTACTCCTTACTGCATACTGCTTACTGTTTCATTACACCTGCATCCTCATAACTTCCTGATATGCCTCAATAATCTTATTCCTCACCTGCATCATCAGGCGGAAAGAGACACTTGCCTTTTCCATAGAAATCATTACATCATGGATATTCTCTGCCTTTCCCAATGCTAAATCCTTTGCAGCCTTCTCTGCCTCATTTTGAAGCCTATTAACCTCACCTATAGACTCCTTCAAGACATCGCCAAAAGGTTTTTCTGCCTTTTCGTTACTTATCCCCTTCTTTCCTCCGATAGAAAAATTTGAAATATCCCTTATACTATTAATCTTTAATTCAGAACTCATGACTCATAACTCCTTTATCTTCCCCCAATATCCAGTGCCCTCTGTGCCATAGACTTGGAGTTGTGAATGGCTGTCACATTTGCCTCATACGCCCTTGTCGCCGACAGCATATCAACCATCTCTTCCATAAGATTAATGTTTGGCATGGCAACATATCCATCAGGATTTGCATCTGGATGGCTTGGATCAAATACCATTTGGGGTTCCCTTTTATCTTCAACTACCTCTGTAACCTTAACCTCACTCACTGTCTGAGATTTCAATACATCATCAAATCCACCAACTGGAACTGCAGTAAAAACCGGGCTCTTTTTCTTATAAGGTCCGCCTTCGGGTGTCCTTGTAGTATTTACATTGGCAAGATTACTGGATACAACATCCATTCTCTTCTTCTGGGCTGTTAATCCCGATGCACTAACTTTTAAAGATGTAAACAAATCCATATAACCCCCTAAATAATTTAGGATTTAAGATTTGAAATTTTAAAAAAATCCTAAATCAGAAATCATAAATCTAAAATCTTTTATTTGCTTCCTCCTTGGTCAATGACATATTTTAAATCGTCAAACTCCTGCCTTATAAGCTGAGCCATTGCATTATACATAATCGTATTCTCTGCCATCTTTGTAACTTCTTTATCTATGTCTACATTATTCCCGTCTATACCCGAAGGTGTATTATCAATATTTATCTCAGGCCTTATATTCTCAATGTCCCTTACCCCTCCCGGAAGATGATTGTCATTAGTCTTTTTCAAACCCTTACCTGAACCACTATCAGCAGCAGACCTCAATTGTTCTTCAAATGAAATGTCAACAGATTTATAATTTGGTGTATCAATATTGGCAATATTTGAAGATATAATATTATGCCTCTCCGACCTTAAATCAAGAACCTTCTTAAAAATATCTATATTCTCACCATAAATTTTTGATATATCCATAATTAATCTCCCAAATTTCAATGATGCGATTATTAAATGCAAATAGGATGCCCAAACTAAAAATAAATATAACTCCTGTAATTTCATAACGTTATAATTTATCAATGGGCAAATAATTCCCCTATTTCAAATTTTAGACTCCATTTTTCACAAAAAAGGTCATTAATTTGACATAACAAACTTTAATAAGCCACTGAGACACAGAGGCACAGAGTTAAGACCTGAAGTTAAGAGATTGTGGGGTTAAGAGCTCTTTTTCTTACTCTGTGTCTCCGTGCCTCTGTAGCAAATTTTTATAATATTCTATACATGAACAGAGAGGAAAGTTTCTTTGGAAGTGCAGAAGCAAACTACTGTATGGCTATTTTAATATAATTATCTTCGTAAAATCAGCAAGTTCGCCATATAACTTTGATATATTACATAAAAGATTTAATCTATTCTCTCTTAAAGATTTATCATCAACCATGACCATAACTTTATCAAAAAACTTATCTACCGAACCTCTTATCTCGGCAATCTTTTTCATGGCATCAAGATACCTTTTTTCCTTAACCAATTTTTCCACATCACTTTTAATATTGATGAAGCTATCATACAATTCTCTCTCTGCATCCTCCCTGAAAAATGCCGGGTCAGGATTACCATAATTGTTCTCTTTTACTATTCCTGACTTACTGCTTGTCAGGACAAGATTTGCTACTCTCTTAAAGGCAATAGCCAATGGCTCAAAATAAGGCAGTGTCTTAAGTTCTGACAATGCCTTCAACTTTTTTACATCGTCAAGAATATCATCAAATCTTGCAGAGAAGACTGCATCAACAACATCATGGGAAAAGCCTTCTGATACCAGCTGATTCTTAAGCCTTGATTTAAAGAATTCTATAATTTCCTTTTTTATCTCTCCCCTATTCCTTTCTAATTTTTGTCCTGCCGCATCTATCCCCTTATCTATTAAATCTGATATAGAAACTTGATAGCCATTACCTAAAATTATGTTTACAATGGCAAGGGTTTGTCTTCTTAATGCATAAGGGTCTTCTGAACCGCTTGGAATAAGTCCAACACCGAAACAACCGACTATCGTATCTATCTTGTCAGCCATACTGACGGCTGCACCTGCATGACTCTCAGGTAATTTATCACCAACAAATCTTGGTAGATAGTGTTCATAAATTGCATTTGCCACCTCGGGCTTTTCCCCTGAAAGCATTGCATACTCCCTGCCCATTATCCCCTGTAAATCAGGAAACTCATAGACCATCTGAGTAACCAAATCAGCCTTGCACAAGAATGCAGCCCTTTCAGTAATCTCCTTTGAGGCAGGGGCTATTTTTTCAGAAATATATTTTGTAATTTGAACTACACGCTCAACTTTTTCATAATATGTCCCGAGTTTATCCTGAAAGACCACAGACTTTAATTTCTCTGTATAATCATTTAGGGATTTCTTTCTATCCTCTTCATAAAAAAATCTTGCATCCGAAAACCGAGCCTTAAGAACCCTTTCATAACCTGCCTTCATAACAGCAGGATTCTTTACCTTATTATTGCTAATGGCTATGAAATTTGGCAGGAGCCTTCCATCGGAATTTATAATAGGGAAATATCTCTGGTGCTTTTTCATGACAGAGATGAGGATTTCCTTCGGGAGTTCAAGATACTCCTTTTCAAATTCACCTAATATCGGGCATGGATACTCAACAAGATGGGTAACAGCATCTAATAAATCTGAATCCTCATAAAGAGTTCCACCAGCCATTTTAGATAGCTTACCTGCCTCTTTCAGGATGATTTCTCTCCGCTCAATATGATTGAAAATGATGTAATTGTCTTTTGTCTTTTTCTTGTAGGATGTAAAATCTTTGACTGTAAATATCTTCGGACTTAAAAACCTATGCCCAAAAGACCTATTCCCGCTTTTTACATCATCAAGTTTAAGCTTGACTACATCGCCATTATAAATAGCAAGAATCCAATGAACAGGCCTTACAAATTTTATATTTCCATCCCCCCATTTCATATACTTTGGAAAATGGATAGCAAATATCAATTTATGTAAGATTTCAGGAAGGATTTTCTTTGCTGTCTCTCCCTTATCCTCCTTTACAGCACAGAGATACTCACCTTTCTCTGTCTTTTCTATTTTCAAATCCTCAACTTTTATACCCTGGTTTTTTGCAAAACCAATAGCGGCTTGTGTTGGAATTCCTTTATCATCAAAAGAGACCCTCTTAGGAGGACCCATTACCTTACTAACAACACCCTCCTGTCTCTCTGAAAGATTTTTAACAAGGAGGACAAGCCTCCTCGGTGAACCGAATATCTTTATCTGCTCATAGGAGAGCCTATTTTCAGTAAAAATCTTTTTTGATAATTCCTCAACCCTGCCGATTGCAGGGTTTAAATATACAGAAGGAATCTCTTCAGTCCCTATCTCTAAAAGCAGTTCTTTTGACATATTTTATTTAAAAAATCAAAGATATTATTTTTGTTAACTCTGCGTTCTCTGCGTCTTTGCGGTAAATTTTTATAATTTCCTTAATATCAAGATACTTTAGCATGTTATCTGCCGTTGCGGACAGTTTTATAAAAGTCATATTTCAAGGGATTGTTGCCCAAATATATTTACCCTCCAACTTACTGTTCTTTTGTGTCATTCCCACAAAAGTGGGAATCCATAAGTTGTTGAATTTACATAGACTGGATTCCCGATAGAATCATTCGGGAATGACATTTGAGTTTTGGGCAACAGACTGTCAAGACCTGTCCTTCTTTTATTCTTTTATTTTCTACTCAGTTCATTTTCAAATTCTTTAAGAAGTCTTAACTCTTCATCATGGATAATTCTCATATCTAAGGAATGATAGCTTAAAATATCGCTCCTTAAAGCCTCTATATTCGGGATACAATATGTCTTAACCCAATCAAAGAATTTACCATCAGGGTCAAGTTCATAGAGAAGTTTTATTGTTTCGCATACTGGCAACTTCCATTTTAAGTCTTTATCTAAATTATGAGCAACTAAAGAGTGCCGTATTTTTTCAATTGGTTTACTCTTAATACTGTTGCAAAAAGTTTTATATTTAGTTCTATGATCCTTCGGAAGCAAATTATGTTTTCCAATAAATTCAAAAAGCTCTAAGAATCTTACTAAGGTAATAGCAATCATTGAAATTGCAAACTTATATAGAATGCGTCCAACTTGATAGGTTTCAGGTTTAGATATTCCCTTATTAGCGATATCAGGTAGTCTTGATGCAATGACAATATCACCCACAAATTCATTTAGCAAAAGGTAAACATCTTTTACCTTATCTTTTGATGTATAGTCCTGTGCAATATTATTTGACATGGTAATCCCTAACTTGGACAAGCCGAATAATAGATAGAAAAATGGTTTTCATCTCTTTTCTAAAGCCATCTGCAATAACTTGCACCCATTCTCTTCCCCCATATCACATGCCTTTTGCCAATCTGATATTGCCCTGCCCATATTTCCTGATAAAGCATATGTAGCACCACGCATGGAGTAGGCTTGGGCATGATTTGGGTTTAATGCAATTACCTTATTATAATCCTCAATTGCCCTGTCATATTGTCCTTTCTCCTTACCATAGACAACCCCACGATTGTTGTAGGCTAAGGCATCATTTGGGTCTGATGCTATTACCTTATTATAATCTTCAATCGCTCTGTCATATTGTCCTTTGTCATCATAAGCAAGCCCACGATTGCCGTAGGCTGCGGCATAATTCGGGTCTAATGCTATTGCCTTTGTATATGCCTCTATTGCAGAATCATGCTCTTTGTTCAAACTATGCTGATACCCTATCTCAAACCACTCATTTGCCTGAAGTAATCTCCCCGCATCTGTGATTTTTGCCTCTACCTGCTTCTTTTCTTTTTCACCTTTTGCCTGTGCCAACTGCTTCTTTAATTCTTCAATCTCTTTCTGGCTCTTATCATAAGCCTCCTGTATCTTCTTGTAATCCTCTACTACTGATTTCTCTTTGACCCTCTTTGCCATTTCTTCAATCTTATCAAGATTGACCCTTACCTTAATCTTTACCCAAAAGTGAAAGCCGCCTGCCTGTGCTGAGGCAGACAGGTCTCCAACAACAGTCCTCTTTTTATCAAGTATCTCAACTTCCATAATGCCTGATGCAAGAACCTGTATCTCATCCTTTGTTAATTGGAGATTCTCTACCCTTGTATAACTCTCTACATAAGTCCCTGCCTGCTCAAGGGCAGTCCTCTTTGCCTGAAGTAATGCCCTGCCCTCCGCCACACTCGGCGTCTCCCCATCCCCCATATTGTATGTGCCTTCAGAAATAATCTCTTTTGTTTCTGCAAAACTGACAGAAGGGAAAAATAAAAGAATGGTAATAATAACTGTATAAAAATGTTTCATACTGCCTCCTATTCGTTATCCTTGATGCATAGGAAATTATAAACTCTTTAGCCACTAATGAACACGAATTAACACTAATTATTTAAAAATCTTTTCTTTAATTCGTGAATATTCGTGCAAATTCGTGGCTAATGTATAATCTGACATTATTTTTTCAACAGCGGAAATCCCATCTCCTCCCTCATCTTGAGAAACCCTTCTGCACATTTTCTGGCGAGGTTTCGGACGCGGGCAATATAGCCTGTCCTCTCTGTTACACTTATTGCTCCCCTTGCATCAAGCATATTGAATGTATGAGAACATTTTAGACAGAAATCATAGGCAGGCAGGACAAGTTTATTTTCAATAAGCCTTTTACACTCCGATTCATACATCTCAAATAACTTAAAAAACATGCTGACATCAGCAATTTCAAAATTGTATTTTGAAAACTCCACCTCATCCCTGTGATGAACCTCTCTATATTTGACGCCATTGTTCCATACCAAATCATAGACATTGTCCACATTCTGGAGATACATTGCGATTCGCTCTAACCCATAAGTCAATTCCACAGAGATTGGTTTTAAATCTATGCCGCCTGCCTGCTGAAAATATGTAAACTGTGTTATCTCCATGCCGTCAAGCCAGACCTCCCATCCCAGCCCCCATGC
>JACRGN010000010.1 GCA_016234205.1 Nitrospinota bacterium
ACCTAATCCCGCATCTTCTATAGAGTAAGTCAAATTTTTTCCTATCCGTTTGTCTGGAAAAGTTTGGATTGCTTTTCGTAAACTTCCTATCATTTGGCTAAAAGTAAAACTTTTTTTCAATTTAGTCCTCTCCTTTAATAGCTCGACAGTGAAAAGTTCTCAACTGGTCTTTGAAATATACCGAAAAGAATCCATAGGGAAAGAATTAAGATTAAGGAGGCCCCTATGGATAAGAAGTTATTTGAAATATTGGAGAATTTCAGGCCATGCTTTTCTCGCAAAGCCACTTACTGCTGGTTTATCTTAGTAATGATAGGGTTAACAGTCAGGGCAGATCACTACGGAATCAGCAGTATAGTTCGTTGGGTTTCTCTTAGCTCTAACTGTTACTTCTCATTATTACATTTCTTTGGCTCAACTGGCTGGACACTTGATGCCCTATTATTATGTTGGTGGAACTATTGCTTACAAGACCCTCTCTGTTTAAAGATCCAGGGAAGGGCTATTCTCATAGGAGATCACACCAATCAACCAAAAGAGGGACAACGAATGCCTGGTGTCCTCACCATCCATCAGCATTCAGAGACATCGAGTAAACCCAGTTACTTTCGAGGCCATGTCTGGGGGTTCATAGCCTTAGTGATAGGAAAGGGTCAAAAATGCTTTGCTGTTCCCCTTCAAGGAGAATTGAATATAGAAGAGAGAAACAGCGAGAGTTCATGCAGTCTGGCCACCAGGATTGTGCATAACGCCATACAGATTGCTGAAAAGATGGACTGCCCGGTCTATCTTGTCCTTGATGCCTTCTTTGCCATTAGTCCTGTGTTTTGGGCAGTCAGCGTTTACGGCATAGTCCATAGGGTTGTCTGGGTCCATATTATCACTCGGGCAAAGAAGAGTATTGTGGCCTATCTTGATCCTCCATCAGATACTCCTGGAAAGAGAGGAAGAAAAAGGAAATATGGAGAAAAGCTCAAGTTGATAGACCTGTTTAAAAAGAAGGCCAATGAGTTTATAGAGACAACCTGTTTCGTTTATGGCCGTACTGAGGTGGTCCAACTCCTCTGTCTTGACCTTCTCTGGAAACCCATCAAGGGAAAGATTCGCTTTGTCCTGGCCATTACCTCCAGAGGACATATTATCCTGATGAGCTCGGATTTGACTCTACCGGCAGTTCAAATCCTTGAACTCTACTGTCAAAGAGCCTCCATCGAGAGCATGTTCCTGGTCTTGAAGCATCTCATTGGAGGATTATGTTATCGCTTCTGGGCCAGGCTGATAGAAAAAAGCAGCAGGCGGCCCAAGAAGAATAAGAGCTCAAAGGTTACTGGCCATAAAGAGACAATAGAAAATAAAGTAAGAGCTATTGAGATGTTTGTAAATCTCTCTGCCATCCTGGTAGGAATCCTCCAAATCCTGGCCCTACGGTTTCCTCAAGAGATCTGGAGAGATAATACCCTTTGGCTAAGAACCTTTAGCAATGCAATTCCCTCTGAATATATTGCCAAGAATCTTCTGGTTCAAACGATTCTAATGAATTTACACAAAGTCAATCCCCATGCGATTTATACTTTAATTCGCTCCAGACAATTTCAGCCCAATGATGCTGGGGAATTTAAATATAGCTCGGGGTGAGAACTTTTCACTGTCGAGAATATTATCTGTTTCAATTTTTAAATCTTGAACAGTAACGGTTTCATATCCTTTAAACACTGCATCATCAGGTAATTGAGCTTTATCAACTTTGCAGATTTGAGTACGGTTAATGGTGATTTTATCTTTTATGGAAGACCTTCCGTTTGTGGGGGTATCTTCCTTTCGCTCTTTCTCTGATGAAATATCTTGGTCCTTTGTTTTATTATCGGGTTTGATTTTGGGTTTACCTTGTTCCCCTTTTAAGCGATTGATTTCGTCTCGTAATCGTTGATTTTCTTCCTGAAGGTTGCGAATGGTCAATGCCTGAGCTTCTATCAGATTGAAAAGAGCTTGAATCGTTTCTTTTATCTTTTGATCTTGGATAGAATCAAGATGGATATTCAATTGCTCTAATAAAGATTTTTCTCCCATCATGTTTTATATAATCGGAATAAAAGGGTTATTAGTTTAGTTTTTTATCATTTACCTTGAAATTTTGAGAGGATACGTTTTTCCTATGATTCTTTTGGAAATTAGAAATTAGAAAATAGAAATTAGAAGGAATAAACCTGTATTCTTCCTTCTTCTTCTTCTTCTTCTTCTTCTTCTTCTTCTTCTTCTTTCCAATTTCTAATTTC
>JACRGN010000182.1 GCA_016234205.1 Nitrospinota bacterium
ACCTTACTTCAAGGCTGGCAAATATCCCCGATTCAAAAAGTCTATAATTGATAAATGGATTGATACTCAAACAGTAAGAGCTATCCCATCTTTTAGGCTGATTAAAAAATAGTTTGTATCTATAGACAGTATGGTATCAATACTATAACCACAATATATAGAGTAGCCCTACTGATTGTTAATCATAAAGCTATACTAATATAACTTAATATTTCAAATAGTTATAAGGTGCTGTGCTGTAAATTGTGCAGTAGATTTTTTTAGTAAAAAAGACTTGACAATAGATATAATAATATCTATAATTATGTCTATATAAGAAAGGAGATGTTTTATGAAATTTATAACAGTAACAGAGCTTAAGCAGAGGGCTACCCAGATAGTAGCCGAGATTGAAACCACAAGAGAGGAGGTGATAATTACAAAGAACGGTAAGCCAGTGGTTTTAATAAGACCAGTGGAGGCAAAAGAATTTAAGTTAGATACCAGTATGAAAGGAGGCAAAGAAAATGGCAAAGGGAATTTACAAAAGAGGTAATGTCTATTGGATACGATATTCAGGGCTTGATGGAAAGATAGTCAGGGAGTCTTCAGGAAGTGATAAGTTTAGAGATGCAGAAGCCTTACTTATCCAGAGAAGGCAAGCTATCAAAGAAGGTAAACAACCAGAGCTTATCAGGATTACTAAAAATTATACCTTCAATGAGCTTATCTCTGAATATCTCAAATGGGCTGAAAGACAGATGAGTTTTACAAGTAAGCAGGGCTTTATTAACCAGCTATCAGAAGCCTTTGGAAACCTGCCTTTGAGAAGATTTAATACCATGTTATTAGAACAATATCAGACAGAGAGATTACAGAAAGGCAATAAACCTGCAACGATAAACAGACACATTGCAACCCTAAAACATGCGTTTACAAAGGCGGTTGACTGGAATATGGTTGAGGGAGAAACTTTAAAGAGAGTGAGAAAGTGCAAGCTATTACCAGAGAATAACAGGCGGTTAAGGTATCTCTCAAAAGAGGAGTGTCAAGCCTTAATCAATGTTTGCAGTCCTCACTTAAAGCCAATAGTCATTACAGCCTTAAATACAGGATGCAGAAAAGAGGAGATACTATCTCTTGAATGGGAAAAGCATATTGACCTTAAGCATGGCTTTATACTCCTTGATATAACAAAGAACGGAGAGAGACGGGAGATACCTATTAACCAGACCTTGAGAGATACCCTGCAAAGAATACCCCGAAGGTTAGACATTCCTTATGTTTTTATAGATGATGCAGGTAAAAGGTTTAAGGATGTAAAGAGGAGCTTTAAATCAGCTTGTAGAAAGGCAGGGATAAAGGATTTCAGGTTTCACGATTTAAGGCATACCTTTGCAAGTCATTTAATCATGGCAGGTGTTGACCTTACTACTGTATCAAGACTGTTAGGACATAAGACCTTGACTATGACCTTGAGGTATTCACACCTTGCACCTTCGCACATGGTTAAAGCGGTGGATGTATTAGACAATGCTATCAATGGCAAGTCAACTGCACAATTACTGCACAGTTTTAATAAGGTGGGTGTAGTTAATGCTGGATAACCTATTGATTTCATTTAAGCCGATGATGGGAATTGAACCCATGACCTGCTGATTACGAATCAGCTGCTCTGCCCCTGAGCTACATCGGCATAGAGATTTGCCACATAGAACACAGCCCCGCATATAGATTATGTGCGGGGGAAAATCTGTGGCTAATCTCTTATTTTGATTGGTGGGCCCACCTGGGTTCGAACCAGGGACCTACCGGTTATGAGCCGGTAGCTCTTCCAGCTGAGCTATGGGCCCCCATAAGTAAAGTGTCAAAGCATTATAGTGTCAGAGAGTCAGAGAAATCCTTGATGCTTTGATGCTTTGATGCTTTCATACTTTGACACTCTGACTCTTTGATACTCTTTTATCCTTCAATAAAACTCTTCAGCAATTTACTCCTGCTGGGGTGTCTGAGCTTCCTTAAAGCCTTTGACTCTATCTGTCTTATCCTCTCCCTTGTGACATCAAAATCCTGTCCTACCTCTTCAAGTGTATGCTCGCTGTCCACACCAATTCCAAACCTCTTCCTTAAGACCTTCTCTTCCCTTGAAGCCAGTGTCTGAAGAACCTTTAATGTCTGATCCTTCAGATTCATCCTCACTACCGATTCTATAGGAGAAATAACTTTTTTATCCTCTATGAAATCACCCAGATGGCTGTCTTCCTCTTCACCAATAGGTGTCTCTAAGGATATAGGCTCTTTTGCAATCTTCAGGACCTTTCTTACCTTCTCCACTGGAAGATTCATCCTCTCTGCAATCTCTTCCGATGTAGGCTCTCTGCCTATCTCCTGAACAAGCTGCCTTGATGTCCTTATCAGCTTGTTTATAGTCTCAATCATATGAACAGGGATACGGATTGTCCTCGCCTGGTCTGCAATCGCCCTGGTAATAGCCTGTCTAATCCACCATGTAGCATAGGTGCTGAATTTATACCCACGGCGGTATTCAAATTTATCCACAGCTTTCATCAGCCCTATATTCCCCTCCTGAATGAGGTCAAGGAATTGAAGCCCTCTATTTGTATATTTCTTTGCAATACTGACAACCAGTCTTAAATTTGCCTCAGCCAGCTCCCTCTTTGCAAGCTTATCCTTTGTCATCCCTCTCTCTATTGCCTTAATAGTCTCCACAAGTTCATTTCTCGTCATTCCGGCTTCATGCTCTATCCTCTGTATCTTTCTGTTTATGCCTTTTACATTCTTTCCCAATTCCAGAATCACCTTTTTTGGGATACCCCTTCCGTTCCCCAATTTGACCAGATTACCACTCTTCTTCATATTCTTTAAAAGAACCTTGTAGTCTTCTGCTGTGATTTTCAACTCTTTATAATACTGAAATATTACATCCTCTGCCTCCTGTATCCTCTCCACAAATCCAGCTATCTTCTGTATTATCCTGTCCATCTGAGTCTGGTCAAGATTTATATCTTTTATAATTTTTGCTATATGACCTTTCGCTATCTTCTCATTCTCTAACAGCTTTCCTCTCTTCTTATCATTAAGCTTGCCCTTAAGCTTCGCCTTAAGGCTGTTCAACTTATTGCTTGCAACCTTTAACTCCTTGATCAGCTTCAATACCCTTTTGGTCTCTTCCCTTATCTTGCTTCCATCCGCCTCATCCACATCTCCCCAATTTACAACCTCCTGAACAGGCATCTTTCCGCCCTTCAGTTTCTCGCCAAGATAGGCTATCTCCCTTATTGTGATAGGGCAGTTTACAACTGCATGGATAACCTCATTCTGCCCCTCTTCAATCCTTTTGGCAATCTCCACCTCGCCCTCTCTTGTAAGCAGAGGTACAGTCCCCATCTCTTTAAGATATAACCTCACAGGGTCATCGGAAGATATCAATGCCTCCTCTTCAAATTTAAACTCCTCCTCTATCCTCTCCTTTTCTTCAATTGCCAGTGTAACCTTCTGGCTCTTCTGCCCTGACTCAACAAGCTCTATATCCATCTCGCCAAAAAGCATCATTATGTCATCAATCTGCTCTGCCGATACAATGTCCGGAGGGAGCACATCATTAACCTCTTCATAGGTAAGATACCCCTTCTCTTTTCCCATAGAGATAAGACGATTTACCTCCGTCATCTTTGGTCTTCTTCCCATAATTCGTTTTTCCTCCAAGCTATGCATATATCTTAGATACAATATGCAAAATTAAATTCATCTTACTATATGTATAACATACTATGCATCATGTATTACTGCATTCTGTTTTATTTTCAAAATCTGCCCCTGCAGATCCTTAAACCGCTTATGATTTCCTTCAGATACTGCAGTTTTTAACTGATTTACAAGTTCATTTACATCTATCCTGTTTTTCTTTATATATCTTATGCAGTCTGATATATTTTTATCCACCTCCTGATACTCTATATCTTCAAACACCATTTCAGATACCAGCTTCTTTAACCTCTCTTCTGACAACATATCCATTATATGAGAAATAGATATATTATCATTACTGTCAGAAAGAGTAAATAGGACAGATGATATCTTTGCCATGTCATCATCCTTAAAATTATCAACTGAAATATTCTTCTTAATCTTATCTATATTTTTATTATCCAAAAGCATCAGTTGAACAAGGATTCTCTCAGCCTTATTAAAGGTTGAGGTTAAGGCTTCCTTGACCTTAGCCTTATCCTTAGCCTTATCCTTAACCTTATTTTTATTCATCTCATCCATTATTGCCTTTTCAGAAACCCCTGTCTTCTCAGCGAGTGATGAGATGTACATGCTCTTTTCTACAGAGTTATTCATTAGTGATAAAAATGGAATAACAGCATTAATACACTTTACCCTCCCATCTATACTTTTTAAATCTGATCCAGCTGCCTCCTTATTTATTATATATTCCATAAAGGTCTTTGATTCTCTGGCAATATTTAAAAAACCCTCTCCACTTTTTTCTCTAATAAAACTGTCAGGGTCATTTCCTTGAGGAAGCGGAATTACCTTAACCTTAACCCCTCCGTTCAGAAGAACCATTCCACCCCTGTTAGACGCATTCCTCCCCGCCTCATCCCCGTCAAAAACAAGCGTAACGGTTTCAGTATATCTTCTTAAAAGCCTTGCATGGTCTTCCGTAAGAGCCGTCCCTGATGTGGCGATGATATTCTTTACACCATGCTGATATGCAGTTATGAGGTCAAAATATCCCTCTACTAAAAATGCCTCTTTACTCTTCCTTATGGAATCCTTTGTAATATGAAGCCCGTAAAGTATATTCCCTTTTTTATAAACAAGTGTTTCAGGTGAATTTAAGTATTTTGGCCTTGAATCCGTATCGTTTAATACCCTCCCGCCAAAACCAACAATCCTGCCCTCTGAATCCGATATTGTAAATATAACCCTTTCCCTGAACCTGTCAACATATCCGCCGCCATTTTCCCTTTCTTTTACTAACCCTGCACTGTTTTGAATATCAGCAGAAATCCCTTTTTTCTTTAAAAATTGATGGATTCCATCCCACGAAGTGGATGCATACCCTATTTTAAAAGATTCGATAATATCTTCATTTATTCCTCTTTTCCTCAAATACTCCCTTGCTGTCTTCCCCTGAGGCAACTCCGACAACTGTCTCAGGAAGAACTCAGCGGCCATGGCATTTACCTCATAAAGAGTATTTTTTTGACTGCTGTTTACACCCTTTACCTTTTGCTCTGCTATATTGATGCCATATCTCCTTGCAAGCAATAAGACCGAATCAGGAAAGGAGAGGTTTTCTATCTTCATTACGAATTGATATACATTACCCCCCTCATTACACCCAAAACAATGAAATATCTGCTTTGCAGGACTTACAGTAAATGATGGGGTCTTTTCAGAATGGAAAGGGCAAAGCCCCTTATAATTGACTCCGCTCTTTTTTAATAGAACGCGGTCTGATATAACCTCAACTATATCGCTGCGAGCCCTTATCTCTTCCACCAATTCATCAGGGATGTAACCGCCCACTGTCACCCTCCATAAATATGCTTAAATAGGAAAACATGGCACGCTGCTATTACTTAGGTGTATAGCTTTCATTAAAGGCAGTATGATATTGAAAGGCTTCACTTAAATAATGAGAGGATAATTTTTAAAAATCTTTCTGCTCTTTGAAAAGGAGTATTAAGTTTAAGGCAGCATCTCTCTTGCAATCTTATTGACTAAATTTCCATCTGCCTTACCCTTCAGCTCTGGCATTAAAATCTTCATTACCCTTCCAATATCCTTAGATGTAGTTGCTCCTGTCTCTGAGATAATTTCCCTGATCCTCTTTTTTATCTCGTCTTCACCCATCTGTTCAGGTAAATATATTGAAAGCACCTCTATCTCCTTCTTCTCTTTCTCAGCCAGGTCCATTCTGTTAGCATTTAGAAACTGGGCATAAGAATCTTTCCTCTGTTTAATTGCAGAGCTAATAACACCCACCACATCCTCATCTTTAAGTTCTCTGCCGATTTCTATCTCTTTATTTTTTATCCCGGCCCTGACCATTCTGATAGCGTCGAGCTTAATCTGCTCCCCCTTCTTCATGGAATCCTTCATGTCTTCCATCAGCCTCTCTTTAAGATGCATAACAACCTCCCTTTTCACACTGCTTCTTAAATCTCCTTAAGACGTTCTCAAAGGACTCATTTTCCTTGACCTTAATCCCCGACATACAGGTTTATCCCCCCTTCCGATCTTCATGTAACCTCCAATATAATTTCTAATTGGTTTTCAAATCAAAAAAGGCATTAATATTTTTAAAAGGTGAAAGATATTCTCTGCAATCCTTAATTTGTTAATATAACAACCTGTTGCAAAAATGTCAAGGCATATTTGTATTAAGTCCCATAAAACCAGTGACTTGACTTACTCCTTGATGATACCGATTTTATATGATAAAGTTTAAATTATCTTAATTGCTAAACTTTTAAAGAATATAAAAAATGAAACATATAAAGTACATATACAAAAAAAGATGGATGCTGTTTAACATCTTTCTTATTGATTTAATTGGTTATTCTCTTCTGACTATTATTAAATTTTTCAAAAAGCCCCAAAATATCCCGGAATCTATCAAAAACATATTAGTATTTAAATTAGACCATATTGGTGATGTCCTTATGACTACCCCTGCCCTCAATGCCTTGAAATCAAGATATCCAGATGCATCTCTAACAGTTGTAGTCGGTTCATGGAGCAAGGATATTTTAAAAGACAACTTAGATGTCAGTGAAATACTGCTATACGATGCCTATTGGTTTAATAGGAATATAGATAAAAAATTAAACATTAAAAAAACATGGGGTTTTATAAAGGAGTTACGAAAAAGAAGGTTTGATATATTTTACTCATTCCGTGGCGATTTTATGGGAATTCTTATAGGTTCATTACTGCGAATACCTGTTAGAGTGGGCTTTAATAATGGAGGGGGCGGTTTTCTTTTAACCCACCCCATTACTCCTATAGAAAATATTCATCAGGTAGAGCAGTTTTTAAATGCAATTAAGGGCAATGGTCTTACACATAAATACAGTGCAAGGGATTCAGACTCTGATAAAAAAAAGATGAAGATAGCCATTTCAGAAGCTGAAAGGAAATTTACTGCTACTTTTATTGGAAAATATAGTGGTAAAAATGAAAATTTTATCGGATTTCATATAGGGGCAGGTTACCCGAGCAAATTGTGGATACCGGAAAAGTATGGAATCTTAATAAAAAGGCTTCATGATGAATTAGAATTCCATGCCATTTTAGTGGGTGGAGGGGAGGATAGGGCAATAGTTAAAAGGATTGAGAGTGTAATAAGAGAGACAGACTCAATAGATTGCACGGGTATAGCAAATATAAAAGAGACCGCCGCATTAATTGAAAAATGCAACCTTTTTATAGGAAATGACTCGGCACCAGTCCATATCGCAGCAGCGATAGGTATTCCTGTAATAGTTATCTTCAGTGCCGCCAATAATCCTATCGGCTGGAAACCGTTTGGAAGTAATGTTGCATGTATCACAAAAGATGTTCAATGTAAGTATTGCGAGAAATTTGAATGTATAGATACAAAGTGTATGCGTATGATAACTGTAGATGAGGTGTACAATAAAGCAAAAGAGATTTTATTAAAGACAAAATAACAAAAACCTATATAACCACAGATTGACACAGATTTTCACAGATAAAAACTGTTTAAAATTATTTTTCTTATCTGTGTTAATCCGTGGTTATTTTTTTATTTCCCTGTATGAGAATATTAATAGATGCAAGGGTTATATCCGATAAGATGCATGGAATAGCCAGATATACTTATAATCTGATAAAAAACCTATCTGATATAGACACTAAAAATGAATATGTAATGCTGTCAAACCATGATAGGTTAATAGATTTTTCCAGCGGATATAAAAATTTTAAATTAGTTAGATGCAATACTCCGCTGTATTCAATCCAGGAGCAATTTAAAATACCAAAAATCTTAAAAAGAGAAGGGGCGGATATTTACCATTCCCCTACATTTTCAGCACCTCTTTATCAACAATGCAAAACAATTATGACCGTTCACGATATGATACATCTTGTCTTTGGAAAATCCATCCATAGACTTTATTATAGATATATCGTAAAAACGGCTATGATGAAGGCATCAAGCATAATTACAGTATCTGAATATTCTAAGACTGATATTGTAAAATATCTTGGCATCCCAAAAGAAAAAATTTATGTTACATATAACGGCATAGATGAAAAATTCAGACCAGTCCATAACAAAACCATAGATAATATAAAAAAGAAATATGGTATATTTAGCCGATATATCCTTTTTGTAGGAAATCAAAAACCTCATAAAAATGTAGATAATATTTTGAAGGCATTTAAAATGGCTATGGAGAAAGAGGGGCTAAATCACCACCTTATTCTTGTTGGTGTTAAAAATGGTTATATAAAAATAGCAGGTGAATTGGATAAACGGGTCATATATATAAACAATCATACCGATGATGACTTGGTTGAACTCTATCAATCGGCAGACCTCTTTTTATCTCCGTCTCTGTATGAAGGATTTGGACTCCCTATGTTAGAGGCAATGGCTTGCGGTGTTCCAGTAGTTACATCCAACAGGACATCTATACCTGAGGTTACAGGCAATGCAGCGATTTTAGCTGACCCTGAGAATATACAGGAAATTGCCAATGCTATCTGTAAGGTCTTAAAGGATGAAAATCTAAAAAGCGATTTAATAAGAAAAGGATTAGAACAGGCAAAGATGTTTTCGTGGAAAAGGATGGCCGAGGAAACCTTAGAGTTATACAAGAGGGTATATGAAAGTAGCAATAATCCATGACTGGCTTACAGGGATGAGGGGAGGAGAAAAATGCCTTGAGATATTTTGCGAACTCTTTCCAGATGCTGACCTTTATACACTGATTTATATACCTGACTCTGTTTCAAAAGCAATAGAGAATAGAAAAATAAAGACCTCTTTTATTCAGAGCCTGCCGATGGCAAAAAGGCATTACCGCTCCTTTCTACCCCTTTTCCCATTGGCTGTAGAAGGCTTCAACCTTAAAGGCTACGACCTCATCCTCTCCAGCAGCCACTGTGTGGCAAAGGGCATAATTCCTCCTCCGGCAGTGCCTCATATCTCCTATATTTACACCCCCATGAGGTATGTATGGGAC
>JACRGN010000185.1 GCA_016234205.1 Nitrospinota bacterium
CAAAGAGAAGGCAGACAAGATAAAGGTGTGGGAAAATGTAATGAAGATGTATGCCAATAGTGAGCCTGTTGAAGGGACTGTTGTGGAGAAGATAAAAGGGGGGCTTACTGTTGATATAGGACTAAAGGCATTCCTTCCGGGTTCACAGATTGATATTAAGCCGGTTAGAAATCTTGACAGGCTCATAGGGCAGAAGTTCAGGATGAGAATTATAAAGATGAACAAGAAGAAGGGCAACATTGTCCTCTCACGGCGTATTTTGTTGGAAGAGGAGAGAAAGACTTCAAGGGACACTATACTGTCAACTATGGAAGAGGGGAAGATTGTTGACGGGACTGTAAAGAATATTACAGAATATGGTGCGTTTGTTGACCTTGGCGGTATTGACGGATTGCTTCACATAACCGATATGGCATGGGGGAGAATCAGCCATCCATCCGAACTCTTTGCAATAGGCGATACAATTAAGGTGATGATATTAAAGTATGATAGAGAGAATCAGAAGATATCTCTTGGCTATAAACAAATTTCCACCGACCCGTGGGCAGGGGTGGAAGAAAAATATACAGTCGGGAAAAAGCTCAGAGGCAAGGTTGTGAGTATTACAGACTACGGTGCATTTATTGAATTGGAGAGCGGTGTAGAGGGATTGATCCATGTGTCAGAGATGTCATGGGGCAAATATCTTAAACACCCGTCAAAGATTGCTGCTGTGGGAGATACGGTTGAGGCTGTAGTTCTAAATATTGACAAAGAAAAGAGGAAAATCTCCCTCAGTATGAAACAGAATGAGCCTAACCCCTGGTTAAATATAGAGGAAAAATATCAGGTAGGAGCGGTTGTAGAGGGCAAGATAAGAAATGTAACAGATTTTGGAGCCTTTGTTGAGCTTGAGGAGGGGATTGACGGATTGATTCATATATCAGATATGTCATGGGCACAGAAGATAAAACATCCGTCAGAGTTGTTTAAAAAGAGGGATAGTGTTAAGGCGGTGGTTTTGAGTGTTGAGAAAGAAAATGAGAGGCTTGCGCTTGGCATAAAACAGCTTACACCTGATCCATGGACAAATATATCTGAGAAGTATAAGGTTGGGATGGATGTAAAAGGGAAGGTAATAAAGATTACAAATTTTGGTGCCTTTGCAGAAATTGAAGACGGTATAGAGGGGCTAATCCACATATCACAATTAAGCTCAAAAAAGGTGAATGACCCGAAGGAGGTCGTTTCTGTTGGTGATGAAATAAAGGCGAGGGTTGTTAAGGTGGATGAGGCAAACAGAAGGATTGGCTTGAGCATCAAGGCTTACAATGAAGGGATTAGCAACCTTGAAGGATTAGATATACCTGAGAATGAATTTGAAGAGATTATAACAGAGGGTGAGGCATCAAACAAAAAGGGTAAAAGGGATAAGAAATAAAGATGGAAATTAAGGAGAAAAGGCCTTTTTTGAAGAATCTAATTACCCTTGGCGCTGTCACTATAATTCTGTTCGGTGCAATCTGGTGGATAAGCTCCTTTGTTGTAAAGGACGGAGGAGGGGATTTAACCGCGAGGGATAATAAACTTGCACTTGTAAGGATTGAAGGCGTTATTACTGAATCTGAAGATATTGTAAGGCAGATAAAAAAATATCGTGAAGATTCATCTATTAAAGGGATTGTCCTCCGTATTGACAGTCCGGGCGGTGCAGTTGGTCCATCTCAGGAAATATACAAAGAGGTATTAAAGACTACTGAGGGGAAAAAGGTTGTGGCATCAATGGGCGGTCTTGCTGCATCAGGGGGGTATTATATAGCATGTGCTGCAAACAGGGTATTTGCAAATCCTGGGACGATAACTGGGAGTATAGGCGTTATAATGGCATTTTCCAACTTTGAAGAGTTGATGAAGAAACTTGGTTTAAAGACCACTGTGATTAAGAGCGGAAAATTTAAGGATGTAGGGTCGCCTGTAAGGGAGTTGACAGAGGAGGAGAGAAAGATTCTTCAAGGTGTATCTGATGATATACATGGACAGTTTATTGAGGCAGTCGCAAAGGGAAGAAACCTTAAAATGGAATCGGTGAAGGAGCTGGCAGACGGAAGAATATTCTCAGGAAGACAGGCAAAGGAATCCGGGCTAATTGATGATCTCGGCACACTGGAAGATGCCATATCCTATGCTACAAAGCTGGTAGGCATAAAGGAAAAGGCAAAGATTGTTCAGGAGAGAAAGGAAAAAAATATCCTGTTGAGGCTTTTTAAGGAGGATTTTTCATCACTTATACCATCTCCTTTGAATACAAAATTCTTGGGTGCACAATATATCTGGCAGTATTAAAACAGTAAGGAGTAAGCAGTAAGCAGTAGGCAGTAATAACAAAGTTTGCTAATGTTTCCTGCTTACTCCTTACTCCCTACTGCTTACTTTATTTTAAGAGGGAGGTTTAATCTATGACAAAGTCGGAATTGGCAGAGCAGGTATCAACAAAGATAAATTTGACTAAAAAAGAGACAGAGCATATAGTAAGCATGGTATTTGAAAGTATAATAGGTGCCCTAAGTCATGGTGATAAGGTGGAGTTGAGAGGATTTGGCAGCTTTAGGATAAGACATAGGGCTTTAAGAGAGGGTAGAAATCCAAAGACAGGTGAGAAGGTGAAGGTGCCTCCTAAAAAAGTTCCATTTTTCAGGGCAGGAAAAGAATTGAAGGAGATGGTGAATAATAAAGCCGGTAGCCAGAAGACTGCGGGAAGCAGTCAGCATCCGTAAATTTGTAAACTTGCCGGAACTATTCTTATGAAGCAGGGAACCTTCCCTGCTTTTTTTGTTTGTGAACAAAAGAAAAAGATTAAGGAGAATGGAGAAAAGGGAGAAAAGGAGAAAAAAGAATCTGACTTATTATCTCTCCATTTCTCCATCTTCTTCTCCCTTTCTCCTTATATGTTTTTTATAATTTCCTTACATGAATATTATCCTTATAGGTTTTAAGGGATGCGGAAAGACACTTATAGGTAAAACGCTTGCCGCTAAACTTAAAAGAGAGTTTTATGACACCGATTCCATAATTGAATCAATATATACCGAAGAGACAAAAAGTCATTTGTCATTTAGGGAGATATATAAGAAACATGGCAGTGAATATTTCAGGAATTTAGAGAAAAAGGCATTAGAGAGAGTAGAGGGGCTTGAAAGTAGTGTTATATCGTTAGGCGGAGGAACCATATTTTCGGATTTCGGATTTCGGATTTCAGATTTTGGATTTGTAATATATCTCCATGTAGAACCTGACATACTATATGAAAGGATAGTAAAAAATAGTATCCCTGCCTTTTTTGATAGTTCAAATCCGAGGCAGTCATTTGATAAACTTTATGCCGAGAGGCTTCCGTTATATAAAAGGCTTGCAGATATAGTTATAGATAATTCAGGGGATGCAGAAGAGACTATTAAAAATATTTTACTGGAGTTGAAGAACAAAAACCTTATTAACCCCAGAGAGCACAGAGGAACAAAGAAAGAAACATAATAAAACCACAGATGAACGCAGATTAACACAGAATTGTCATTCCGAACGAAGTGAGGAATCTCGGTTTTGAGATTCTTCGGACTTCGTCCTCAGAATGACAGCATTGCTGTCATCTGTGAACTCTGTGGTTGCTTTTATAATTTTCTTAGCATTAAAAAAATGGCGGGTAATAGTTTCGGAAAATTATTTAAAATAACTACATGGGGTGAATCTCATGGTAAGGCACTGGGAGTCATCATTGACGGCTGTCCTCCAATGCTTGATTTGAGTGAAGAAGATATACAGGCTGAATTGGACAAGAGGGCACCGGGCAATAGTGAGGTAACATCTCCAAGGAAGGAACCTGATAGAGTAGAGATTCTATCAGGAGTATTTGAAGGTAAGACTACAGGTGCCCCAATATCATTAATAATTAAAAATATAGATGTAGATTCAAGCAAATATGAAAAGATTAGGGATATATTCAGACCAGGTCATGCTGATTATACATATTTTGTCAAATACGGGATTAGAGACCATCGTGGTGGAGGAAGGTCGAGTGGCAGGGAGACTGTAGGGAGGGTTGCTGCAGGTGCTGTGGCAAAGAAAATCCTTCGGATGAGAGGGATAAATATAACAGGCTATACAAAACAGATTGGAGATATTACTGCCTCTGTTATTGACTTAAATGAGATAGAAAAAAATGATGTGAGATGCCCTGATAAAAATACCGCCCACAAGATGATTGAAAAGATAAAGGAAGTGAGAAAATCAGGAGACTCAATTGGAGGTATAGTAGAGATTATAGCATCAGGTGTCCCTCCCGGTCTTGGTGAGCCTGTCTTTGATAAGCTTAATGCGGATATTGCAAAGGCACTGATGAGTATAGGTGCTGTAAAGGGTGTAGAAATTGGTGCAGGTTTTAAATCAGCACTCTTACTCGGCTCTCAAAACAATGATGAAATGTATATTAAAGCTTGTGGTGAGCGAAGCGAATCCAGTGAAAAGGTTAAATTCAAAACAAATAATTCAGGGGGTATTTTAGGTGGGATTTCCAACGGTGATGATATTGTGGTAAGGATTGCTGTTAAACCTACTGCCTCCATATCTAAATTACAGAGGTCAGTGGATATTCATGGAAAAGAAAGAGAAATAAGAGTAGAAGGTCGTCACGACCCATGTATATGTCCTCGTATTGTCCCTGTGGCAGAGGCAATGATGGCGGTTGTCATAGCAGACCATCTGCTGTTAAATATTTCTTAAAGTCCTATGAAACCCATACGATACACCGTATTAATTGTTGAAGATGACGAGAGTATGAGGGATACATTAGAGGCAATCTTAAAAAAGGAATACAGGATTATACAAGCAGAAAGCGGAAAAGAGGCATTAAAGAAATTAGGGGAAAATGAAATTCAGATTGCCCTCATAGATATTAGACTTCCAGACATTAGAGGAACAGAAATCTTAAAGGCGATAAAAAGGGAAAGACCCGATATAGAATGTATCATGATGAGCGTGATTAGTGATGATGAAACCGCAGCAGAATGTTTTAAAAACGGTGCATTAGATTATTTTACCAAAGAATTTGATTATGACATCTTACACCAGCGGATAAAAAATGCAGCAAGTCTTTATCACAAAAAGATGCTGCTAAGACATTACAGGAGAAAGCTTCAGACATTAGAATCGGAACTCTCCCTCCTCCGTAAGGAGGCTCCTTCCCCCTCACAACCTATGCATAGATTTAAGGGGAGGTCTGATGAGGGCGATTGCAGCCTCACAGAAAGAGAAATAGGAATACTGAGATTAAAAGCAAATGGCTTAAAAAATAAAGCTGTCGCAGATAAACTATCCATAAGTGCTGAAACCGTTAGAACCCATGTCTATAACATATTGCACAAACTCAATGTTAAATCCATATCTCACGCCACTGCCCTTGCCTATGAAAAGGGTATTTTGAAACTTCCAAAAGAAGACTAACCACTCTCTTTTGCCTCCCGTAAACCTTTTAAATTCATTAAAATTATCATTGCGAGTCGTTGATTAAACCTTACCCAAAAAGTGTCAAAAAAACATATACGATAAAAGGCGTAGATAAAAATACGACTTTTGTGGGATTGACTTTAATTGATGGGTTGTGTATTTTGAATGCTAAATTTACAACTGAAGCCGCTTTAATTAAAAGAG
>JACRGN010000183.1 GCA_016234205.1 Nitrospinota bacterium
GATTTTGCCCAAAGGTATAATACCAGACAATCCAATTTCTGAAATAAAACCCTGTTCGTTTTAGAATAATATTTATTTCTGCCGCAAACTCATCTCCTATGGCTATATAAATTGAGCCCTCTTTTTTTAAAAGCCTGTAAGTTTCTGTAATCCAGTTTTTAGACCACTTATAATATTCGTCATAAGAAAGAGTATCATTGTATTTATCGTATTTAATCCCAATGTTAAATGGTGGGTCTGCAAAGACCAAATCTATAGAATTTGCAGGAAGTTCCTTCATTGTTTTGATACAATCACCCAAATAAACCTTATTTGCTTCCATAATTACTCTAATTTAAATAAATCACACGGTTTTATTTTAAACTGTAATTTTGTAGGGTCAGGTGTTCCACCTTTTCTTTGTGCTGTAATTCTGCCAATATAAAAACTACCCTTTGGCGAGATTACAATATCTCCACCACCAAAGAAATTCATAACTGTATTAATATCTTTAAGTGTCCATATTGTTGCATTTTCACTTTTATTATAACGGGTTACCAGCATCCAGTTTGCAGATAAGCCACCTCTACCCTTCAATATATCGCTTACCACCATAATGCGATTTCGTTTGAAAAATTCAATAATTTTGTCCTGAATTTCTTTAGGCATTTCGTCAACAAATAATCTTCTTTTATCTCTGGGTTTAATTTTACCTATTAATTTAGAGTGTAGTTTTGGATTTAATTCACCAGTGAAAAGTTTTAACCAAATGGCAACTTCATTATCAAATCCCCACATTTTTTGATAGGAATCAATAGTTCTTTTATCCACCTGATTATAATCTGCATCAGAATTAGCCTTTTTAAGAGACAGGTTTTCAATTTTCAGGATGTTACCAATCTTTATAATTATTCTTATTTGGGCATCTGCTTTTTTAAATTTCATCAATGCTTCATATTCTTCCTCATCTATTTCAAATTTGCTTAAATCACTTTTCTTTATTCTGGTAGGAACTTGAATTGCTTTAACCGATTTTAGTTTATCAATTGTATAACTCATTATTTTAAGCCATTCTTGAGCCTCAATATCATTTTGCCAAGAGTTAAATTTTTTACAGATACTCTTTTCATTAGCAAAACCACCTTTAGCAGTCATAGACCCAAGTTCTTTTTTATCCATATTAGAAAGATACCCTTTATCTAAACTCCACCTGTCAAAAGATGAAGGACAGCCATTCTCACAGCAACGCCATTTGTAACCTGGTCAAGTATGAGTGAGTATTTTCCATCAGCTACATCGGCGGAGATTTCTACACCCCTGTTTATAGGTCCGGGATGCATTATTATTACATCTTCCTTTGCATTTTTTAATTTTTCAGCATTGAGTCCAAACAATCTTGAGTATTCCCTGATTGAAGGGAATAACCCTTTTTCCTGTCTCTCAAGCTGAATCCTTAACATCATAATCACATCTGCCCCTTCTATTGCCTTTTTTACATCTGTAAATACCTTAACACCCATTTTCTCAATATCTACAGGTATTAGTGTTGAAGGTCCTGAAACAGTTACATTCATTCCCATCTTGTTCATAGCATATATATTTGACCTTGCCACACGGCTGTGGGCTATATCTCCGATTATGCTGACCTTCAGTCCTTTGAATTCCTTCTTTTTCTCTCTGATTGTAAATAAATCAAGGAGTGCCTGTGTGGGATGTTCATGCGCTCCATCTCCTGCATTTATAACAGAGCATCTTAAAAGTTTTGAAATAAAATCAGGTGCCCCGGAGGATGAATGCCTTATAACAACTGCATCAGGATTCATTGCCTCTAAATTTTTTGCAGTATCCTTGAGTGTCTCACCTTTAACCACACTGCTTGTAGAGACAGAGATATTTACAACATCGGCACTTAATCTTTTTCCAGCAATCTCAAAGGATGTTCGTGTGCGGGTGCTTGACTCGTAAAAGAGGTTTATTATAGTCTTTCCCCTTAAGGCAGGGACTTTCTTAATATCCCGCGATGAAATCTCCTTCATAGACTCGGCAGTATCAAGAATAAGGAGTATCTCTTCAGGCGATAAATCTTTAGTCCCCAGCAGGTCTTTACTCTTTAATTTATTTATCATCTCCTTTTTCTACAATAACCCTGTCCACCCCATCCTCTTCTTTCAGCATAACCTTTACCGATTCATCATGGGATGTAGGGATATTCTTTCCGACAAAATCTGCCCTGATTGGCAGTTCTCTATGTCCCCTGTCTATAAGGACTGCAAGCTGTATATTTGCAGGTCTCCCAAAATCTATTAGCCCGTCAATGGCAGCCCTGATGCTCCTCCCTGTATAAAGGACATCGTCAACAAGTATTACTTTTTTATCCGATATAGAAAATGGTATCTCTGTCTTTTTTACTATGTGTTTTGATGGACTTGCCTTTATATCATCCCTGTAAAGGGTTATATCAATAATCCCGACAGGGATTGCCTCTCCTTCAATCTCTTTAATCTTTACTGCCAGCCTATCGGCAATAAATACCCCTCTTGTCCTTATGCCGACAATTATGATGTCATGGGCACCTCTATTTTTTTCCAGAACCTCATGGGCAATTCTGGTAATTGCCCTGTTTATCTCATCAGCATTCATTACTCTTGTGTTCATAAAGGATTAAGCAAAAAAAAACCTCCTGCCATTAAATGGCGAGGAGGTTTCTAAACGTTCTATTTTTTTGATTATAGTTCATTTCTTCCCTTTATAGTCTCACTGGACTATTTTAAAGAGTTTTATCTATAAGAACATATAAGTTGAGTAATGTCAAGGAATTTAGTATATTCAAAAATCAGAATTTTCAGAGATTATAAGAAGAACTGTTTTAATCCTAAAAAATTCGTGAATGAAACCACAGATTTCACAGATGGACACAGATTTATAAAGAGCTATAAAAAATCTTGTGAGAATCTTGTGTTAATCTTATGGTTTTTGGTTTTAAAAATCCAGATATATCTTTCTCTGTGTCCTCAGTGGTTAATGTATTATTTGGATTAATGAATCATGAAAATAAAAATTTGTATCACAGCCTTATTTATTTTAATCCTTTCTTCCTGCAATATTGCAGAGACAAAAAATACTAATGCCTTCAGGATGAGTATTTCTACTGAGCCGCCAACACTTGACTGGTCACTTGCTACTGACGGGGTGTCATTTAATGTTATTGCAAATATCATGGAGGGGCTTACAGAGTTTGATGATAAATTGAATCCCCAGCCTGCAATTGCCTATAGATGGGATGTATCAGAGGATGGTAAGACATACACTTTTTATCTCAGGAAGGGCGTATTCTGGACAGATGGGAAGCCTGTAACAGCCTATGATTTTGAGTATTCATGGAAGAGGCTTTTAAATCCTGAGACGGCTGCTGAATATGCATATATGCTTTATGATGTAGTCAATGCATACGAATATAATTCTGGAAAGATTAAAGATTCTGATTTGGTAGGTGTAAAAGCCCTCTCCTCTGATATTCTTGAGATTAAACTTAAGAGACCAATAGTCTATTTCACCAGTATTACGACCTTTATGGTAACTTTTCCTCAGAGGAAGGATATTATAGAAAAGTATGGAGACAAATGGACAGAGCCTGAAAATATAGTAACCAATGGACCATTTAAGCTGACTAAATGGAGACATGAGTATCAATTGATTCTAAAGGCAAATGAAAAATACTATGGCGGCAAACCGGAAGTAAATACGGTTAAGCTCTTTGTTGTAAATGAGAGAAACACTGCACTTACACTCTATGAGACAGGTGATTTAGATGTGGTGAGCCTCCCTCCAGAGGCTATACCTTTCTATAGAAGAAACCCTGAATACAGAAATATCCCTTTACTCAGGGGCTACTATTATGGGTTTAATGTTCATAAAAAGCCCTTTGATGATGTGAGAATAAGGAGGGCATTTGCAATGGCTATCAATAAAGATGAACTGCCGCGCATTTTAAATGGAGGGGAGATACCAACCAATTCATGGATACCAAAAGGTATGCTTGCACATAATCAAGAAATCGGCGTTAAGTTTAATTCTGAAGATGCAAAGAGAATCCTTTCTAATGCAGGGTTTCCTAACGGGAAAGGTCTTCCGCCTATTACACTAATATTCAATACTGACCCTGTAAATAGCCTTATAGCAGAGAATGTCCAATCCCAGTGGAAAAGAAATCTCAATGTAGAAGTGAAGCTGGATAATCAGGAGTGGAAGGTATTTTTAAAGAGACTTAAGACCGATACACCAGTGGTATTCAGACTCGGCTGGGGTGCCGATTACCCTGACCCTGATAACTTTATGACACTCTTTACAACAGACAGCGGAAATAATAACACAGGCTGGTCAAATAAAAGATATGACGAATTAATAAATATAGCGAGAGGGGAGGGGAACAGGGAAAAAAGAATAAAAATGTATGATGAGGCACAGAGAATTTTACTTGAAGAAGATATTGCAATAATACCTCTCTTTTTTACCGTCCAGAATGTATTGATTAAACCCTATGTAAAGGGGTTAAGACTTGATGCAATGGAACTGCTCTATCTTAAAAAGATAAGGATTGAAGGGTCTTAATAAAGTGGGCTAACAACTAAAGTCAGTGGTAATGTTTGACACAGTCCACTGGATTATATTGTTAGGGCTTACTTTATTGGTTTTATACCAAGGTCTTTACATATTTTTCTCGTGAGGTTATCATTGATTTCTGTATGCCTTGGCACAGATGAGCGTTTATTTTGATTTGGATTCCACCACCATGAATGACGACTACCTTCTCTGATAAATTCACATCCTTGAGACCGTAAATACTTCAGCAGGTCATTGCGTTTCATACAGCAATTTTTTCTTCCACATATCCCGTTCCTACTGCAGAGAGAGCATCTTGACGATTGAATTCAAGAGCCTCTTTCAAAGTGGTTCTAAGGCTTTCCATCAAGTCTTCACGAGTATGTTCTTGACAGTTTACCCCTGGAATTTCCTCTATCCAGCCAATCCACCAATCACCCTCTTGCTTTACAATAGCAGTATATTCTGGCTTCATATTTGCCTCCCTTTCGATAATGTAATTATACCTTAAAATATCTAATTCAGATATCTATATTTATTGCTCTAACGCCCAAAGTCATCGGTGCCTATCAGCCATTCGCACGAGTGATTTGTTGGGTATTCCATGAGTTTTTAATAATCCATGTTAGCATGCATTTCCCAAATATGTGAATAATGCTCAATTAAACCTTCGAGGCTCTCATCTGATGATATAGCAGAGCGGATTTTTTGTAAAGATTGTTTATTGCATTGGAGATCGAGACCGCTTTCTGCGTATCTAATTGCCAGTCGCAAACCAGACTCTTCGGAACGTAGCCACTTGTCAAAATCATCGATAGTTTTGCATATATTTAAAAAGGAATCCTCTTGGATTGGGAAAAAATCAAAATGCGGACTATTTTTGACCTTTGAGAATTGCGCTGGAATTGCTCCAATATTAGGAACATGAATATAGAGAGAAGCACCACCTTTTTCAAAACCGCCATGAGCATAGAAATTTCTAAACCGTTCCTTAATGGTATTCAACTCGTCATAGAATGATTTTGCTCTTAGATTTGCTTTGATATCAAAAAGCAATTTATATTTGTCAGCCCAGAAACTACCGATGAATTCGACTAAACGAACGTTATTTCGATACAATGGCATGACGAGAACAAAGAGGTGTTCTATGAAACTGAAATATGCATCTAACATGGCGATCGTATTATAGAATAGCTCATTCTTTGCCCTAAACATCTCATTAAGTGATTTCGTGAGTTCCTCTATATTATTGGTGCCGGAGTTTTTTTCTTGTTTGGAAGCTTTCTCTGCTTTTTCTCTGAAATAAATGTACCTATTCATCAAGATATGATATTGATTGGCAATTGTTACATGACCGGTCTTAATTTGCTGCTCTGCGAAAGGAATTAAAAGGGTTTTCTCTACTCTATGAATAGCCTTTTGGATTTTCTTTATAATTTTCACAGAAACTTTGTTTACATCTGATTGCTGGTCTTCACCGCCGGCAATATAAAGACGAAGACCGAATTTCTGCAACGCAAAGACACAGGAGAATTCTTTGTAATTAAATGGTATTTCCCATTGCAGCTTTTCCCCATGGCCGTAGATTTGCAGTTTTAGAATGAATCCTAATAGGAATTGCACAAGTTCTGGAACTGGGATGTCAAATCTATCAATATTAAATTGGCTACTTTTGCCTGAATATAGGAGTGAAGGTTCGGACTGAACTGGGACAGCGAAATCTCTCAGTGGCGTAGTCTTTAAATCTTTAATAAATAGCTCAATATCCTTCTTGGACATGGTTTATTGCATTAGCATGAATGCCGACATGATTATAGATTTTTTACTACCCAAAGTTCTTTTAAGTCATAATATTTTGAATCTTCCGCAATATAATCGTGTATCTTCTTTAAATCATGCTTTGCAGGGATAGACCAAATTACCATGATTTCATTTCTTCTTTTAATGATTCTACTGAAATAACTTTTCCTTCCTTTACAGCTTCTTGACCTTTCTTAATTTTGTCAATCACATAAATGCGATACATAATGTCATCAGCATCGGCTGATTCTGGCAATTTTGAAATTGCGTCAATTGCCTCTTTCTTTAAAGTTTCCATAGTGAGCCCTCCTAAAAATTTAATATTTGATTATGCATAAAGTCCCGCTTACTTGTGTGCATGGCGGGCAGTAGGATAAATACGCCTCTATTATATCAATTGTCAAATAACCTTTTCCACCTCAAATTTCTAAAAAGCCTTATTGGTATCGTAACTTAAAGCGAGTATAATATTCACCAATAATATGCTTCTCTTTATATTTAAAAGATTCTTATGGGGAATACCTGTTTTGCTTACTGTGGCGACACTGACATTTGGTATTATGCACATTGTCCCCGGCGGACCCTTTGACAGGGAAAAGAAACTACCGCCTGAGATAAAGGCAAATGTTGAGGCAAAGTATCATCTAAATGAGCCAGTTCATAAACAGTATATCCTATACCTTTATGGAATAATTAAAGGTGACCTTGGTCCTTCCTACAAATATCTTGGGAGGGATGTGAGGGATATTATAAAGGATACATTCCCTGTCTCAATACAGCTTGGAGTCCTTGCACTTTTTATATCTATAATACTTGGCATTGGCACAGGTATTATTTCGGGAATCAAATCTGATACATGGTGGGACAAGGTGACCATCCTGTTTGCCACCACAGGCATATCACTTCCAAATTTTATTCTTGGTATCATATTGATTCTTCTATTCAGTCATTTTTATAAAATTCTTCCCCCTGCACTATGGGAGGGGTGGAGATATATGATACTCCCTTCCATTACACTCGGATTTGCACCGGCGTCATATATTGCGAGACTCACACGTTCCAGTGTAATTGATGTTATGAATAAAGATTATATAAGGACAGCAAGGGCAAAGGGGTTAAGAGGTAGAAATATTATCTTAAAGCATGTCCTTAAAAATTCCATTATGCCTGTGATAACGATTTTGGGACCCATTACTGCTGCACTTGTAACAGGCTCTTTCATAGTTGAATACATATTCTCTATCCCTGGGATGGGAAGATTTTTTGTAACTGCTGTAACCAATAGGGATTATCCACTGATTATGGGGGTGACACTGATTTACACAGTAATAATAGTGTTGGCAAATGTAATAGTAGATATTCTATACACATTTTTAGACCCAAGGGTGAAACTTGAGTAAACTATCAATTGTCAGTGGTATATTTTTAATAATAATTTCTCTCTCTGCCCTTTTTGCCCCATGGATTGCACCATATTCGTATGACCTGCAGAACCCTGATGAACTCTTACAAAGTCCAGATTTAAACCATATAATGGGGACTGACAGGCTTGGAAGAGACCTTTTTTCCCGCATACTTTACGGGGCAAGGATGTCCATCTCTGTCGGCATATTCACTGCCCTTTCAGCCCTTATCATAGGAACAATCTATGGTGCAATTTCTGGTTATATTGGAGGAAGGATTGACAATTTTATGATGAGAATTATAGATGTGGTTTACTCACTTCCTGACCTCCTGCTTATAATTTTAATAACTGTAATTATTGGAAGGGGATGGGTAAGCATATTTCTTGCGTTGAGTCTTGTAAGCTGGGTTACAGTAGCGAGACTTATCAGAGGTGAGGTATTAAGACTTAAAGAGATGCACTTTATTGAGTCTGTTAAGGCTCTTGGTGCTAATCACGAGAGGATACTTTTTATCCATATATTGCCAAATACTCTTGGTCTTCTTATTGTAACACTTACATTCAGATGTGCCGCCGCTATCTTAGCTGAATCAACATTGAGCTTTATCGGTCTTGGGCTTGCTCCACCCTTTGCAAGCTGGGGGACACTGGCAAATGACGGATGGGGTGCTATAAAATTTTATCCCCATCTTACAATTTTTCCCGGTAGTGCCATACTTATTACAATGCTCGCCTTCAATTTTCTCGGTGATGGATTAAGGGACGCCCTTGACCCACATAAGAGGATTTAAAATTAACTGAACTATTCAAAGTTTTAAAAAATATTTGACAACCTCTTTGTGACGGAGTATATTAGTTCATGCTAATATACTTAAGAGGTAATGTTATATGAAAAAGGCGGCAGAGTTATTTAAAATCCTTTCAGTAGATAAGAGGATAGAGATTGTTGAGCTTCTTAAAAAGGAAGCTATGAGTGTTAATGTGCTGGCTGATGCTTTAGGGATAACTCAATCGGCTGTATCCCAGCATCTTCGGGTGCTTAAGGGTGCTGGTCTTGTTAATGATGAAAGACAGGGATATTGGATATATTACTCCTTAAATCGAGATGCCCTTGAAAAATGCCGACAAAGACTTAATCGTATTTGCACCTGCGGTTGTTTAGGTGGACAGGTAAGCATGAAAAGAATACAAAACTCAAAAACCAGATAAGAAAAAAATTGGTCAATTATATAAGTAATTTAGCAATAACTTATATAGAAAGGAGGTGATATTGATGAAAAAGGGCATTGTGAAAAAGTCTCGAAAAGAGACAAAGGTTTCATGTGGCTGTGGTTGCAACCCGCCTGTTAAGGCAAAATAGATGAAAAGGAGGGTGGATTGTATAAAAAATCTGCCCTCCCCTTATAATGAAAGGAGGTCAAATGAGAGAGATAATATTAGCGGTTTCTTATTGGCTGCACCTCATTGCTACAGTTGTATGGATTGGAGGGATTATCTTCATACTCTTTATTGTAATACCGTCATCAAATCAACTTTTAGGGGTGGAGTCAGGCAAATTGATGGGAGAAATTTCTAAAAGATTTACTCCTTTGGCAAACTATAGCATAATTCTCCTGATTATCACCGGGCTTGTATTGACGGGGTTTAATAAGCAGTTTTCAGGAATTGGAAATTTTAAAAACAATTGGACCTTTGTTTTAACCGTGAAGCATGTTTTAGTTTTAGGAATGGTGATTGTTCATTTTTATAGAGGTTTAGTGTTATCTCCTAAGATTGTAAAAACAGAATCTATGACCGAAAAAACATCTTTGCAGAAATTATCCCTGAATTTAGTCAAAGTGAATTTTTGTGCAGGATTACTCGTGCTGTTGCTCAGCGGCGTTACATCCATTCTTTAATAGAATTTTAATAGAAAAGAATCCCCATATGCCCCATAGAAAAAGGGCAACAATGGAGAAGATAAGCCAGTCCGCCTTAAATGTCATAATATTTATTATATCATAGGCAGAAGGCGGTGATTAGTTATAGAAGTCTATTCAATTTTCTTGGACTTTTTTTACCCTTTTTCATAATCTCCTGTATATTCCATTTTGCGCCCGTAGCTCAGCGGATTAGAGTGGCAGACTCCGGATCTGCAGGTCGGGGGTTCAAATCCCCCCGGGCGCATTAAATAAATAGGTATTTTTAGGTTAAATTTTCCTGCCTGAAATTAAAGCATAAATTTTTCTCCTGCTTAAATCTTAAGCACAAAATCATATCCATTTTTAAATAATCCCTATTCTAATGGGGTTTTCTTAAATGGCACACCTCTTGCTAATCTATATTTCCATTATGAAGATAATTTTAAATGTTCTTATTTTCTCGTTTATTTTTATTAATGATGTTTCTGCCGAAAGGATTATTACATCGGAGGATGTCCAGACCAATCTTGATATCGTATGGATATGTATTGCCACAGTCCTTGTCTTCTTCATGAAGGCAGGGTTCATCATGGTGGAGATTGGCTTTACAAAGGCAAAAAACGCTGTCAATGCAATCATGAAAAATATGATGGATTTTGCAGTGAGCTCCATTGCCTTCTGGGTAATAGGCTTTGGGATTATGTTCGGGACTTCAAATGGACTCTTTGGAACCGATGCTTTCTTCCTCCATGATTATGCTGATTCCCGCGACCCCTGGCTATTTGCCTTCTGGATGTATCAACTTGTGTTTGTATCTTCTACTGCTGCTATTGTATCGGGTGCAATGGCAGAGAGGACGAGATTCTTTGCCTCACTCATGTTTACTGTGTTTATGTCTGCATTTATTTATCCGATATTCGGCAGTTGGGTCTGGGGCAGCTTTTATCACGGCGGTGGATGGCTTGAGAATCTTGGCTTTAAGGATTTTGCAGGCTCAACAGTCATTCACGCCATCGGCGGATGGGCAGGGCTGGCAGGGACAATGGTTCTTGGCCCCCGTATAGGGAAGTTCAGGAGAGATGGGACTATTAATCCAATTCTTGGACATAATCTCCCCCTTGCAGCACTCGGCACGTTGATTTTATGGTTTGGATGGTATGGATTCAATGCCGGTAATACATTGGAGGGAGGAAGCAAGATTGCAAATATTATGATAAACACAACCCTTTCAGGCTCTGCGGCGGCTGTATCAGGGATGATTACAGCATGGTTTAGATTTGGCAAGCCTGATGTCGGAATGACCCTTAATGGTGCCCTATCTGGTCTTGTTGCAATTACTGCGGGTTGTGCCGATGTAGAGCCTGTATGGGCAGTTATGACAGGGATTGTTGCAGGGGTTATTGTTGTCTTCTCTGTTATTCAATTTGACAGATTGAAGATAGATGACCCTGTTGGTGCCGTATCTGTACATGGAGTCTGTGGTGTATGGGGGACTGTAGCACTCGGAATGTTCAAGACAGGA
>JACRGN010000184.1 GCA_016234205.1 Nitrospinota bacterium
AGGTAAAGTATAATCTTTTATGCGAAAGTAGTATAAATTAAAAGCGTTTCCCCTATAATGGTTATTCGTTTACGCAAATAAACCATAGCCATTAAAAAGAAAGGAGAAACGCTTGTATGAGACGTGGAAGATATGATAGCTTAGAATTTGATATAGGTAAACAAGATTTATTATTTATGTTACGGCAAGCCGAAGAAGATGTATGGAGCGTATTAAGGGGCCATCAGAGGAATAGCTTTAAAAAAATGCTAGAATTATTATTGAACGCTGAACAAGAAGAACAGTTAGAGCTGATAAATATACCAAGAGAGGATCCTGTCCATCGTTCAGGTTTTAAACCTATAACGATTAATACACATAGTGGCAAGATAACAATAAGCCGCCCAAGATTACGAAAACAGCTATATGAGTCAAAGATACTCCCAAAATACACAAGGAACGAAGAATCTATATTAAACCTCATACGAGATTTGTATCTTGTCGGAGTATCCACGCGCAAAATGGAGATTGCCTTAAGGAATATCCTTGGGAGATACGGCATAAGCGCTGGCAGTGTAAGTAATATTACAGGTGAGATAATACCAGAGATAGAGACCTTCCATAAACGTGTAATAGAAGACATTTATATCTATCTCTACCTTGACGGTATAACCATGACTGTCAATGGCAATGACGCAAAAGGCAAAAAATACATACTCTTAGTTGCTTACGGTGTTAATAAATATGGTGTCAAAGAGATTATAGACTTTGTTATGGTAAAAAGCGAATCCTATGATAACTGGAGCGGATTCTTATTTAATCTCTACGAACGAGGATTAAAGGGTGAAAATCTAAAACTTATCATAATAGATGGATCTCCTGGCCTATCTCAAGCGCTCGACGGCCTATGGCAGAGAACGTTAAGGCAGCGCTGCTGGATGCATAAGCTTACCAATGTGTGTAAATACCTTAAGAAAAAAGATGAAGAAGCCTGTATAGATGAAGCAAGAGGCATATATAAGGCTAAAAGTTTACGCCAGGCTCAGAAACGTTTTATACGATGGAAAGAAAGATGGAATAAACTTTATCCTAAAGCTGTTAACTGTATAGAGAAGGACATTGATGAGCTTTTAACAATATTCCATTTTGATGAATCACATAGGATAAAACTAAGGACTACAAACCCTATAGAAAGGTCTTTTAAGGAGTTTAGGCGCAGGACAAACGTTATGGATAATCACCTGCCCAATATATCAGCCTGCGAAAAGATATTTTATATCATGAGTAAATTCTTAAATGAAAGGTGGCATGATAAACGCTGGCTTATATTTAAAAACATAGAGAGAATACCGAATAACTTGCCGGTAAGGATACCGGTTACAGAGGAACGCTATGCACTTGTCGCATAAAACTATTGACTTTACCCCGCATATGGTAATGTCAAATAAATTGTGTAAATTGCTTTAGGGGTTTCTCTTCCCATTTGGAGTTTAGACGGTTAAAAATAGCGTAAATGATTCTACTGACACTGTCATAATTGGTAAAGCATCCCATAGGTCTGGTGCGTCGCCTGACTTCACGGAATGAACGTTCAATAATATTAGTAGTTCTAATTTGACGGCGGATAAAAACACGATATTGCTCTTTAATAGGTATGGTCAAGAAGGCTAATAGCTCATCCAAGTCTCGTTCAAGACATTTTACCGATTTGGGTGCAGCATTTAGCCAGTGCTTACGAAGGCTTTTGAAGGCATGGATGGCTTCTCTATGAGTAGAAGCGTTATAAATTTTTTGTGCATCCAGCTTAAAAGGTTTAATATGTGTCTTTCTAAGATACTTAGTAGCATTCCTGAGCTTATGAACCCAGCAGCGCTGGTGTAAGGCATAAGGATATACAAGTTCAATTGCTGCTATGAACCCCTTTGAGCCGTCGGTAATGATCATTTTAAGGTTTTTACCTGTAAGACCGCGCCTAAACAGGTCGTTTAGGAAGCTCTCGCAGGCAGCGCTAGATTCGCTGTTTGCGATTCTAAAACTAATTAGCTCCTTTTTGCCAAAGATCGTAATACCGTAGGCAACCAGAATAAGTATTTTTTTGGCTTTAAGCGAGCCTTTAACTGAGATAGTAATTCCGTCAAGGAATAAAAACTGGTATTCATCCATGAGTTTACGCTCGTGGAATTCTTTGACCAGAGGGTTAAGCCGTTTGGTAATCCTCGATACTGTCGAAGCTGATAGGGAAGTGTTAAGCAGCGGTTTTAATGCTCCTGCGACGTCCCTAGTGGATATACCTCGCAGGAAGACGTTGCATATAACATCATTAACAGTCTGTTGTCGTCTTTGATAACGCTCAAAGATAGACGTCCGGAATAATCCCTGTCTTGAACGAGGGACATTAATACGCTCAACCGGGCCAAATGTGGTATCAAGATTACGGCAGTAATATCCGTTACGGTAATCCATGCGGTTTGATTTATCGGTTCTTTGATAAGGCTGTGTCTGCATATATTGGATCATTTCTTCATCGAGGCTTATTTCAATTATGCCCTTAACCAAACGGCGCAGGTAAGGGTTTATATCCACCCAGAAGTTTTTCTCTTGGGTAGATTGAAAAAATTCATTGACTCTTGCCCAACGGCGTCGTAAACTATGTTCTGTAATAACGTATTGCATAGGCGTATCCTTTCTGTTAGGGCGTTAGGGCCCGGGTTTAAGAGATTTCCAAACAGAAGATACACCTTTTTTAATATTTGTAAAGCTAATTTACACACAATTGAGTATATCACCGCCGCATACGCATTGCTTGACAGGTTGTCGAAGCTATGATATACTGCTTTTATTAGGAGGCTATAAACATGACTGTCAAATACTTTGAAAATAGAATTTCTGTTAATCCCAATGTGCGCTTTGGCAAACCCTGTATAAAAGGCACCCGTATAACCATCGCTGATATCCTGAATCTTTTGACTGCAGGCTATACCGTTAATGAAATCCCCATGCAATACCCTGGTATCACCAAAAAAGACGTCATCGCTGCCATAGAATTCGCTACGCAGTTGAGCGAAGAGCCGGTAAAGGTCCTTGCTCATGCCTGATCTATCATGAAAAACTTTGTTGACCATAGCGAGAATATAGATGTTATCGAGGCGCTGAGAAGCCTGCATATCAGGATCGAAACAGCCCTGGAGGCAGGGTTGAATAGCGCCGAAGACACTGAAATCTTTACTCATAGCCTCAAAACTTCCAGTATCTTGCTCACCTTTGATAAGGATTTCGGAAATATTATCCGCTTTAAAATCAGGGAATCTCACGGGATAGTTATAGTTTATGTTGAAGGAATGTCCCGGGAAGAAATTCTGCGGCGGACTATAAATTTTTTCCAACATACCACTGCCGAA
>JACRGN010000006.1 GCA_016234205.1 Nitrospinota bacterium
AATATATTTACCTCAGTTAAAGATATGGTAAAAAAACTCATGGCATTTATTGAAGAATACAATAAAACTGCTAAGCCGTTTCGATGGACTTATGCAGGCGACCCACTTAAAATATAGTTAAGTTATTTATGGGACTATCCAATAGTATTATAAAAAATACAGCAACCTTTCAATATACACTTATCACAAAGTGATAGAAGGATTACTGAGATTGGTTTAGTATCTCTTTCACCCGTCCCACGATGCCGCTTTCAAGCCGTACCTTGATGCCGTGGGGATGGGTCGGCGACTTTGTTAGAATATCCTTAACGACTCCTTCCGTCAGCCTGCCCGTGCGCTGGTCTTCTTTCCTTACAACCCGTACAGGCACACCCGGTTTAATATCTGCCCTCTTATTCCCCTGCATATTTTCCCTAAGTAATTGAAGATTGATATTCAATTCTTAAACCGCCCCATACAACGGTTCAAGTTCAATGAGAACATTGTTTTTATCGTCACCTATCCATATCTGTCCATCCTGAACAGTGCATTGGAGGGTCATCGTTCTCTGTGCCAGTTTTCCCAATGACTGGGTGGCAGTTTGGGGCAGAGCAATCACATTCAGGTTTTTATGGCGGGTTAATTTTTCAGCCATCGTTTGCCACCATTTTTGAACCATTCGTCCGCCATAGGCATAAAGGTAAACCCTGTTTGCACGGTTGCATGCCTTTTTGATTCTCTTTTCATCAGGGAGACCTACATCAATCCATACCTCAATCTCACCCGATAGGCTTTTCTGCCAGATATCCGGTTCATCATCGGCAGATATCCCTTCCGTGAATTTCAGTTCTTCCGAAGCGTGCAGGGCAAAGGCGAGCAAGCGAACCATCATCCGCTCATCTGTTTCAGATGGGTGCTGGGCAATGGTCAGACTGAGGTCGTTGTAATATGCCCGATCCATGTCTGCGATCTGAAGGTTAACTTTAAATATTGTTGCCTTGATTGCCATAGGTCTATTATATATCCCTTTTCAATGCAGCCCGTTTATCCTGCAGGGCTTAAAAGAATCATATCATTAGTAAATGATGAATTATTATTTTCGTAATATCATAACCACCTACATAAAATCCCCTGTCAAATAGAATGGTGCCCAGTAGAAGGGGTGGGAATAGTCCTTATTCTTAATCAGAGAAATCTCTGCATCCCTCAATGCCTCATCCTTTGGCTTCCCCTTCAGATTCTTGTAAAAATCTTCCATTAACATTGCAGTTGATATATCGCTTACACTCCACAGACTTGAAATAACTGATGGTGTCCCGGCATATATCCATGCCCTGTTCATACCAATTATCTCATCACCGCTGGTTACAGCACCAAGCCCTGTCTTACAGGCACTCAAGACAACAAGATAGGGTTTGATATTTAGAGAAAACGCCTCTGCCGTCTCAAACCTCCCGTCTTCATTTTCACTCTTTGCAAGTCTTATGTTTGAATACATCGGGTCAATGTCACTGAACTCTGCATGAGAGGCAAAGTGGATTATGTCAAAACCTATTGCCTTCTTTTTTGCTGAATCTTCATTTGCATCCTTTCTATAAAGGACAGTAGGCTCTTTATACAGGCTTGAAATCTTCTCAACCTCTTTCTGGGCAAATGGCAAATCAAGTGAAGGATTACCTAAGTCAGGGTTTCCGAAGGCTATAATCTTTTCACCCTTCTGTCTTCTCTTATCAAAGGTAAATTTCATGACTGATGCACTTGGTAGATAAAAGAGAGGATAATCTTCTATTAAATATTTCTCTCCATTCCACAATGCCTGAAATGGAAGATAGTGCAGGGCATCAAAGGGGACTATGCAGAGCCTCTTTCCCATTATGTAAGGTTTAACAGGCTTAATCAGAATGTCAAATAATTCTGCGGATACCTTCTTTAATTCCTCATTCTTGAGTTGAATAACCTTATCTCTATATTCCCTGACTTTGCCTATAACTGCATCTCTGCTGACAGGTACTACAGCTATATGTATTTCCTTTGAATCAACTACCCAGATTAAGAGTCTGTCATCGGATAAATAATATTCCAGCAATGTCCCATCCTGAGGTATTAAAGCCTTTATCTCGTCAGATTTTAATGGCGATACAGTAACGAGGGAGGCAAAGTCAGGATTTCCCCTTTTTATACTTATGACTAAGTCCCTGTATTTTCCGAGTTGGGTTTCAAGTTCAGTCTTTAAAGATGAAACAGTATTTGCCTCTCCACCCTTTTCTTCTGCGTAAAGCCTCGCCTGAATCTCACCTATATTAAATTTTAATTCCCTCTCTTCTTTGCTTAAATTTTCATCTTTTACCATCAACTGACGGTTTGCCAGTAAATCCAAGAATGACCTTGC
>JACRGN010000186.1 GCA_016234205.1 Nitrospinota bacterium
CAGAATATCATCAGCTCTATCCTGGTTGTCTTTCTCTTTTGCACTGCGGTCTACCGCTCCCTGAGGCTTGGCATATTAAGCATAATGCCGCTAACAGTAGCTACACTCCTTACCTTCGGAATCATGGGATTCTTAGGCATACGATTGAATATGGCGACAGCAATTATCACTTCAATAGCAGTAGGTGTTGGGGTTGACTTTGCAATACATTATATAACACATTTCCGTGAGGAGATTGAGAGAGGTTTAAATTATCGTGAGGCAACAATGGCAACTTTTTCATCTTCGGGAAAGGCAATAATCTTTGATGGATTTTCAAATGTTCTGGGATTCATAGTCTTTATCTCCTCTGATTTTGTCCCTGTAGAGCAATTCGGCTGGCTTATAAGTCTGACTATGGTTACTGTATCAATTGGAACTCTGTTAATATTGCCAGTGTTATTCAGCTTTATAGATGTTAAATCCATGGTACACAGACATGTCCCCGAAGGTTTTTATCGGGGAAAGGAGGCAGTTATGGGGTATGAAACAAAAATTCGCTGGGCAGTTGTAAGTATAGGACTTATATTCTGGTTTCTCTTTACCTTCGGCTCAGCTTTCTCTGAAGAGCTCACGGCTCGTCAGATTATGGAGAGGAATGATGAGGTGGGAACATCAAAGGACAGCACATCGTCAATTACAATGAAGCTCATAAATGAGAAGGGACAGGAACGTGTGCGGAAGGTCTCTTATTGGGAAAAAAAAGATAAGGATGACAACAGGAATACCCTTGTAAAATTTTTATTGCCTGCAGATGTAAAAGGGACAGGGCTTCTGACACTGGAGCATAAAGGTTCAGAAGATGACCAGTGGCTCTATCTCCCGGCAATGAGAAAGACGCGGAGGATTTCTGCAAGCGATAAAGGCGACAGCTTTATGGGCTCGGATTTTACCTACGAAGATATGGAACGGGAGGACCTCGATGAATTTGAATACAAACTTTTAGCTGGAGAAGATATTAACGGAGAACCATGCTACCACATCGAAGGTATTCCTGTGGGTGAATCGAGAAAAAAAGAGACAAGCTACAGCAGGCGGGAGTTGTGGATAAGGAAGAGCGACTTTACCATGTTGAAGATTAACTATTACAACAAGAAAGGGGATTTCTTTAAGACCCTTACAGCCTCTGACATAAGGATGATAAGCAATAAACCCCGCGCCCACAAATTGGTCATGGAGAATTTCCAGAGGAAGCATAAAACAGAGCTTCTCTATGAGGAGATAAGACTCGATGAGGGGCTTACTGACAACCTGTTTACAGAGAGGCAACTGGTGAAGGAGTAATTTTTTCAGCCATAAACAAAAAACCTGATTAGCCACGAATGAACAAGAATATTCTTGTTCATTCGTGGCTAAATTTTATAAAAAATGAAAGGAGGAAAAGTATGAAAGCAATTGTTTTTGGGGGTACTGGGTTTATTGGAAGTCATGTTGTTGAGCAATTAAGTTCAACCGGACATGAAGTAACGGTAGCAGCTCGAGACATGAGTAACACAAAATTCTTAGAAAATCTGGGAGTTAATATTGTCAGGATTGACTTTTCTAATTCCGCAGTTATTGAAAAAATCATTGAAGGGCATGAAGTCGTTTATAATTGTACAGCGGCTGCTAAGTTGCATACAAAAATCAGTATGGATGCCGAAGTGGAAATAAAATTGACAAGGACGCTTATTGAAACATCTTCTTCAAAGGGTGCTTCCCGATTTATTCAGTTAAGCACAATTGTAATATATGATTTTCGAACCAATGAACCTATTGATGAATCCTATATTTCACATCCCGAGTACCCAATACAGAGTTTAGGACTCGAAAAAGAAAAAATAATCGAAGAGGTAGGCACAAAAACGGGGATTGAAACCATCGTGTTGCGTCCAGCAAGTGCTATTGGCACAAGGGACCATTCATCATTTTTTGCAAGATTATTCGCCGCACATGCTAACGACCAATATCCAATTGTAGGCAATGGTGATGCTAAAATCTCTCTCGTTGACACTCGCGATATTGGCCGTGCAATGGTTTGGTTAGGAACATATCAAAAACCCAAACATGACAACGGTGTCTACTTGCTTAAAGGATTTGATACAACATGGAATCAATTAAAGAAAGAATTAGATAATACTACCGGAAAGATTTCAAAAACAATTGTTCTGCCGGAAGACTTAGCAGATGAGCAACTCATTAAATTTAAATTAACACCCTTTGCATTTAAAACCTTTACAGTAAATAGGCTTTGGAATGACAACAAGATAAGAAAATTAGGGTTTTATACAAAATATTCTTTAACTGATGCGGTGGAAGCAGCGGTCAGAGACTTAATTGGTCGGAGCCAAAAAAGGAGGTGAACTTGAGTATGGAACAGAATACCACTGTTATTGATTTTCCTCTCCGTGGCGAGTGGGCGATTTTAAATCCGCCGGGACATCATCCTCTGGCACTTGATCTCCTCGCAAGAGTAGAAGGCATTAATGGCTACATCTCAAAAAGCCTGTGGCAGTGGATTTTGGGCAAAGTTTCCGTTGAGAGCTGGTTTGGCTGGTCCCAACCGGTTTTTTCACCGCTCAATGGAGAAGTTATTTTTGCATCGGATGGGTGGCCCGACAGGAGGGATGTGAACCTTATAAGAGACCTTCTCAAAGCCTTTGTCTTTCGTCCTAAATTTGTAAAGACCGACTGGCGCCCTTTTGCAGGTAATTATGTTCTGATACAAGGGGATTCAGCAGTTGCATTTCTTGCCCATTTGCGCTGTGGTTCAGTAAAAGTATCAACAGGGCAGCAAGTAACTTCCGGACAACAAATTGGTGAAGTCGGCAATGCCGGTATGTCATTGGCACCCCATCTTCATTTTCAATTGATGAATGGGACTGATCCTTTTACGAGTAATTTGATTCCTGCTCATTTCCGCCGATACGAGCGGTGGAACGGTAATTCGTGGGAAAATGTGCAGAATGGGAGACCTGTCAAAGGCGAAAGAATCAGGGTGAAATAATTAATTGAAGATTGACTATTAAAGAAAGGAGGAATCATTATGAAAGAGGGAGAAAAGCTGACTAAGCTCGAAGCATGGCTGGTGGTTGCAATAGTTTCCATAATTTCTGCCGGTATGGTCTGGGGTTTTTGGAGCATCAGTCCATGGGCGTTGCTGGCAGTAATCATCATTGCCGCTTACCCGTTGTGGACTTATTGGCGCAAAGTATGTGGAAGCTGCGAGCATACCAATTGCCCTTTCAACCATAACAAATAATATGTGGATATTTATAACAACAATATTTTGTATTTTATGGCTCTCCCCGGTTTATGCCCAAGAGGGTTCTGGAGTTCAGTTCAATGGTTATGTAGAGGCTGAGAACAAGACCTATTTTAAAGAGATAAATCCCGAGCATGTTGATAATGGAAGAAACCAGATGATATTTTTCCTGAAAACCAGCGCTGCCCCTAATGAAAAGGTAAAACTTTTCTCGGCGATAGAGATAAGAGATGATGAGGTAAATCATGCAAGAAACCGTGTATGGCTGGATGAGGCATACATTGATTACGAGGGAGAATCCTTTGACCTCCGCATAGGAAAACAGGTA
>JACRGN010000191.1 GCA_016234205.1 Nitrospinota bacterium
CAGAGACACAGAGAAAGACAAAAAAAGTAAAGACACTGAAAGACACAGATAAATTATGATTAACACAGAAAAAATCATAACTAATCAGTGTCCATCTGTGTCAAAAAAGATTTTTTTCTCCGTGTCTCCGTGCCTCTGTGGCAAAAAGGTATTTTTAAAATGCAAAATCCACTTTTACTATTAACCTTCATCTCCCTTTATTTTTTTACAATCCCGCCTTCTGCGGCTACAGAAGAAGTTGCATGGGTTACAGTAGAAGGAAACTCCTCAATGGAGAACATCACAAAAGAAGAAGCCAGAAGACTTGCCATAGAAGACGCAGAGCGTAACGCAGTAGAGCAGGTTGCAGGAGTAACAGTATCGGCAGACACACTCGTGAGCAATTTTACCGTATCATCGGATGTCATAAGCGCCATACCCTATGGAAAGGTCATTGAGAGAGAGATACTCACAGAAGACATACAAGTAATAAAAGACGAAACAAAGACACGGCCATCCTCCATCTACCATGTAAAGCTTAAAGCAAAAGTAGCAAAAGAAAAGGGAAATATAGACCCCTATTTCAAGCTTGAAGCATCACTAAACAGGACAGTTTTCAAAGACGGAGAAGAGATGCAGCTCAAAATCAAGCCTACAAGAGACTGTTATCTCACAATATTTAACATACTTGAAGATGACAGTGTCTTAACACTGATACCAAATCGTCACATAAGAGACACCTTTATAAAGGCTGACGAATATCTCATATTCCCTGACGAAGGAATTAAAAAAATGGGAATAAACCTCAAAGTTCATGTAGTAGAAGGGAAAAATATAACAAAAGAGAAAATCTATATCCTCTGCTTCAAACAGCCTGTGGACTTTGGCAATAAATTTGAAGAGGGGCTCTTTGGCATTTACAAAGGTTCTTCTGCATTCATAAAGGAATTAAAGAGGGAGGTTGTAGATATACCCCTCTCAGAAAGGGCAGAGAGATTCCTGCCCTATGAGATAAGGAAGGAATAGTAATTAGTGTGAGTGTGAGTGTGAGTAAAAGACTGACACTTACACTGACACTGACACTTTATTTGGAGGTATTATGAATTTCATTACAAAAGTATTAGCAGTCCTTCTCATTCCCTTACTCGCACTGAATCTCTGTCTTCCACAAATATCCTCTGCCTACGAAGGTTCTGTAGTAGCAGATGCAAAGACAACAAAGGCTTTGCCCGAGGTTCTTGTAACACCCGAAGAAGATATACCTGTAGAGAAGATTGAAAAGGGCGGAGTAAGCTGGTGGTGGATATTATTAGGAGTTGTTGCAGTCGGAGGGATAGCAGCAGCGGCGGGTGGAGGCAAATCAGATAGTGGGAGCAGTGGTGGAGGCGGTGGTGGTGGAGGCGGCGGTGGAGGTGGTGGCGGTGGCGGAGGAGGAACTGGAACTATAACAGCAGCATGGTAGAAAATAATGGAGGTGCTTATGACACATAAAATTTTAATCCTCTTTGCATTTTGCTCCCTCTTTTTCCTTTCCTGTGACCGAAGTGGATTTTTGACAGGTCCCAGCACAAACTCCACTTCTAACAGTGGTTCTCTTACTTTTAAACTGGAGTTAAAGGGTGGGTCAAATGGAAGTTCAGAGTTACGCTTTGCATCATCCTTTGACTGCACAGCCAATGGTGTTAACACAGTTGATGTAAAGGTATATTATTCTACCAGCAGTAGCCCTATTGCCTCAGGGTCGTGGCTATGTCTTGCACATTCAGGCACGATATCAAATGTTTCAGCAAGTTCAGGCTTAAATGTAGTTATCCTTGGAAAGAACCCAGACGGAGATATTCTATACAGGGGTGAACAAAGCGGGATAACTGTTACAGCAAACCAGACAACCAATGTAGGCACTATAACTGTCTCAAATTTTATCCCAACCCTCGTATCTCCAGCTAATAATTCAACAATTAGCAGTCTTGATTTTGCATGGAGAAGTTCTGTTATAAATTATGGGTTACAGATATCCGAAAGCAATACCTTTAGCACACTGGTGGGAGGAGCTATGACAGATATAAATTCTGCAACTACATCACTCATGACGCTAAATCCAGCAGGAAGCAAATGGTACTGGAGAGTAAGGGCAGTAGATAGTAATGGAAATGTAAGCAAGTGGTCTGATATGTGGAGTTTTACATCCGCTGGTATTACAAACGGTCTTGTAACACGTACGGTTACCCCTGGGTAAACTATCAGAGATACAACCCACATCTCCTATACTGGTAAGGTTGTAGAGGGTAACCCTATAAATCAGTTACCACATTCGTAGGTTTCATCTCGTTCCCACGCTAAACGTGTGAATAAGTAAGGTCTAAACAACCCCCTCAATCTCCCTTTGCTAAGGGGGACTACAACCCCCTTGCCTCCCTGTATGAGTAATTCTTGATTTAATCAGCATAAACTGTGGTATCATAATTTAAACAAGATGGAGCAAGAAAGATATGGAAAAGGGAAAAATATGGTCTCAATTTATGACATTACCGCCAGAAGGGCAACAGGAAGTTACTGACTTTATTGCTTTTCTTTTTGAAAGATATAAGCTTCCCTTTCTGAAGAAACGGCAAAAAAAACGGAAAGCAATAAAAGAATCCTTTGTTGGTCTTTGGAAAAATCGTAAAGACTTACAAGATAGCACTTCATGGACACGAAGAATTCGTAAACAAGAATGGGCAAGTTGATTCTTATTGATACTGATGTATTGATAGATATTGGTCGTAAGATAAATCTTGCTATTGCTTCTTTAAAACGGGTGGAAGAAGAAGCAGTACCTGGCATTAGTATTATTACTCAGATGGAATTGATGATTGGCTGCCGAAATAAAAAAGAGATTTGTATTTTAGAAGATTTTTTGCAACATTTTGAAATTATAGGCTTGAATGAAACTATAGGAAATAAATCAGTAGAACTGCTGCGTCAATATCGTCTCAGCCATAGTCTGCTTATTGCCGATGCCTTAATTGCTGCAACATCACTTACCATTAATTCTCCTCTTTTAACAAAAAATCAAAAAGACTATCAATTTATAAAAGGTTTAGAAATACTTTCATATCCTTATTATTGAAAAAACACCTCATCCTGACAATCTAAACCACTGGCACATTTATAACCAAATGGGGTTCTTATGGCACAGGAGATGGTCAGTTTAATGGTTAAAACGGATAGCTGTAGATTCATCAGGGAATGTCTATGCTGTTGATAGCGAAAACTATAGTATCCAGAAATTTTTACCACCGTGAAGTAAATCCTAAAGACAATTACTCCGTAACTCTGAAATATAAACCACTTCTCAAGGGATAACCACAACAGTTGCCACCGTTAGACAAGAGGGGCTCGCAAGACCTTCTATGTCAGATTGCTTCGTCGTTGAAACTACTCCCATGACGAAAGAAAAAGACATCCTTAAGATTGTAAAGATTGCAAATATCCTTGACTTATACACGGTATGTTCTAAAATAGCAATAATGATAAAGGGATAAATGCCATGACTCTTACGATTGTAACCGAAACTGCTCCGCCAGTAAGAGATGTTAAGGGTGTTATGTATGTGGGAAAAACACGAGTGACCCTTGATACTGTCATCTTTGCATTTCTGGATGGTGCTACAGCCGAAGAAATTGCACATCAGTACCCGTCCCTTGATTTGGCTGATGTATATTCGGTGATTGCCTATTATTTAAGGCAGCACGATGAGATAGATGCCTATCTTCAACGACGGCAACAACAAACTGAAAAAATTCGAGAGCAGAATGAGACCAGATTCGCTCCGTCAGGTATAAGTGGCCGCTTATTGGCACGGCGAGCTTACAGGGGGATGAACCATCCAATAATAAGGGTAAAATAATAATCCTGCGTGTTTTCTATTTTTTTGATTCTGGTTTTTTAGCTGGAGGGATGTCATTGCGAGCCGAAGGCGAGGCAATCTCATCTCTTTTACCTATTGATACATCCCTTGTAAACTCAGGGCAGGAGAGGGAACTGCTCCCTTCGTATTTAAACTTGAGGTTGCATGTCGCTCGCCATGCACAGACAGCACATTCAATTATAGTTAAACCCATAATTAAATAAATTTCAATGATGAGATTCTTCGGGCTTTGCCCTCAGAATGACAACCAACAGCAGGAGTATCATTCTGAGCGAAGCGAAGAATCTAATTTATAAATGTGATGATTGTCCTGCCGGCTTATCCATCTCATCAACGATTTTTTCAATAGCTGCTCTTAATTTCTGCTCTTCCTTAAGGGGTATTTCCTTTATAATCTTTTTTGTCTCTTCATCTCTGACTTTTATAGCGAGGTCTTTGCTATTGTTAATGTAGTAATCCAAATACCTCTTTGCGATTGTAAGGAAATTTCCTTTTGGCTCAGGATTTTTATTTTGATTAGTATTCTCTGAATGGGCTTTCTCAATTACCCTTTTATTATTTGCCAAATCCCTCGCCTCCTGAGATATTACCACAGTATCATCAACAGCAGCAAATGAGGAATAGATATTGTCAGTTTTTACTGTATCAGACACCTCTGTCCTCTTGCTCTCAGTGATATTACTGTTTGATTGTAAAGGAGTTATTTTCATTTTAAAACCCTTTTTTTTGAAAAATAGTTTTTTCGCTCATCTTAGTAATCGGCAATTTTATTTAAAACTTTAGTTATAGATTGATGATATTAGTCTTGTTGCAGTTTATACATAATATAGGAAATTATAAAAACTTGACAGGATTAACAGGATTAATTTTTGAATATTTTTTATCCTGTTTTATCCTGTCTAAAATCAAGGCTTTGTTCTGGTTAAAAATTTTTGTTAGCTAAAAATTAAAACCGCACTGTTTAAGAATCAAAACCGCACTCATAAATGCACCCTTTTCAGAGCATTGCTTTTGAGTTTTTGTGTTCCAACCAGTTTACCTTTATGCCAGAATCGAATCTCTGTCAATCCCGTTTCTTCATCAGGAATCATTCTCAATTCAATCTTTTCATAGGGGTCTACACCCGGCACCCTCAATTCAATTCCATCAATAGACACCCTTCTGTAAGCATCCGTTGTCCTTTCCTCTCGAATAGAGAATATATCCTTTGACGATTCATAAGGAGAAGGCACTTTAAAGGGGCGAA
>JACRGN010000192.1 GCA_016234205.1 Nitrospinota bacterium
AAGTCAGGCTGCTGACAAGATTATTCGATGTTCACAGGAGAACAGCTCCCTCGAAGGAAGGGAAAAAAAGCTGGAGAAAGCATTTTTACAAATCAAACAATCCAAAGCCCAAATCAAACAATCCAAAGCCTGACCCCCAATTTAAAATTCTTGACAGCGACTATTTGGTAAGATAAAATTATGTTAATCTTACCAAAAGGAGGTCTGCATGAAAACAACTGTAACAGCAAGAGGACAGGTATCAATTCCTGTAGAAATAAGGGAAAAATTTCATATAGAGCCGGAGGCTAAAATGGAGTGGGTAGTTGAGGGAAACATCATACGGGTAATCCCCCTTCCAAAAGACCCAATATCTGCCTTTCGTGGAAAAGGGAAAGGGAGTTATACTACAAAAAATCTTATAAGAGACAGGGCAGAAGAAAGGAAATTTGAAAGTGAAAAAGAAAGAAGATAATAAGACATATTTGTTGGATACATCTGCTATTCTTGCCTTATGGAATACAGAGGATGGTGCAGATACTGTAGAGAATATCCTCAAAAAATCCTTTAACATTTCTGTCTTTGTTTCCTTTATGACCTTTATGGAAGGTAAATATCGCATCTGGAAAGAAAAGGGAAAAACATTGGCAGAAGAATTTTATAGAGATTTAAGACTTCTTCCTGTAGAACGGGTAGATATTGATGATGGGTTAATAGATATAGCCTCTGAAATAAAGGCGACAAATAATCTATCGGTTGCAGATAGCTGGATTATTGCAAGTGCCATAAAAACTGACTCTATACTTGTTCATAAAGACCCTGAGTTTGAACAGGTTGCAGATAGAGTTGATATGCTGAAACTGCCATATAAATAAAACATATCCAAACTTATTGATGGGGTTACCCATTAAAAAGCACCTGTCAAGTTTTGCTTTTTGATATAGTTCTACTCCTGTCTGCGTGCGGACATGCACAGGCAGGGAATCTGCAGTTGACTCAAAAGGTAAATTGATAACTCGTTAATTGACTAATAAGGCTTGAGAATTTCTATATCCTTCATCGGATAAAGTAAAGGAATTGGTGTCAAGTCTTTAATCTTGCAACAACCTCCGAACCCCCTCCCAAATTCAAGCTTTCGGGGACAGGTTTTCCCTGATAAACCTGTCCTTGCAAGCTGTAAGCAGGGAAGCATTCAAGGACAGGGTTAAGGGGGAATAATGTGTGCATAGTCTCTGAGAACCTCCTCTATGTTCCTCTCTCTTTTTTCTATCTCTGCTTCTCTCTTCTTCAATTCCTCTATCTCACCCTCTTTTTCTTTTAACCCAAAAAATGCATTTAAGAAGTGAAAAAAATCATATAATAAAAATATTTTTGCAATCTCAAAATGCCGTATGATATACTAATTTTAAATTATTTTTTTATGGAGGAAGATAATGAAAAACACATTTTTAAAATCTTTATCAAGGGTAACACTGGCAATAGTTGTTTTAACAACAAGTATAGTTCTTGCAAGATATATCTCAGGCTATATTGACAAAAAGGCAGGTTACCAGCCGAATGAATGGTCGGTAGAGCCTTCAAAGGCTGTTGCGGGGAATGTTTCGGCAATACCTGCAGGTGGTTCATTTGCAGACATCGTTAAAGAAGAAAAACCTGCAGTCGTGAATATTAATACAACTCAGATGATAAAGCATCAGCAAAAAAAGGGATTCAGGGGTCCTACACCTTTTCCTTTCGGTGAGGAGGACCAATTTAAGGATTTTTTTGACAGGTTCTTCGGAGAGACCCCGCCACAGGAGATTCCGAGACAGAGCCTCGGTTCAGGGTTCATCATAGATAAGGATGGTTATATCCTTACAAATAATCATGTTATTGAGAGGGCGGATAAGATAAAGGTTACTCTTGGAAACGGCAAGGAGTATGACGCAAAGGTTATAGGTATAGACCAGAAGACCGATATTGCACTTATCAAGGTAGATTCAAAAGAGGAGCTTCCAATAGTCAGGATAGGAGATTCCGATATGCTTGAAGTGGGAGAGTGGGTAGTTGCCATCGGGAATCCCTTCGGCGTCGGACAAAGTGTAACAGCAGGTATAGTGAGTGCAAAGGGGAGGGTTATCGGGGCAGGGCCCTATGATGATTTCATCCAGACTGATGCATCTATTAATCCTGGAAACAGCGGTGGCCCTCTTATAAACACAAAGGGTGAGGTAATCGGTATAAATACGGCAATATTTACTGCGGGAGGTACGGCGGGAAATATAGGCATCGGGTTTGCCATACCGATTAATGTAGTAAAGCCTGTTTTAAAGGAATTAAAAGAAAAGGGTGTCGTTACCAGAGGATGGCTTGGGGTAATGATTCAGAAGGTTACCCCTGAAATAGCAAAGTCGTTTAATCTTGCCGAGAGTGAGGGTGCACTTGTTGGGGATGTGGTTAAAGGCAGCCCGGCAGATAAAGTGGGAATAAAGAGGGGCGATGTGATTGTTGAGTTTGATGGTAAAAAGATAAAGAATGTTGAAGACCTCCCAAAACTGGTTGCCCTTGTAAAGCCTGAATCAAAGGCAGAGATGGTTATCATGAGAGACGGGACAAGGAAGAAATTTAATGTAACTGTCGGGACACTGAAAGAGGAGAAAGAAGTGGCCGAGGCAAAACCGGAAGAGGAGATGGGTTTGTTTGTCCAGAATATCACCCCTGAGATTGCCCAGCAGTTTAATTTAGATTCTACAGAAGGTGTCATCATTGTAGATGTAAATCCAGGAAGCCCTGCCTATGCCTCAGGTGTAAGGAGGGGGCAGATTATAATTGAAGTGAACAGGAAAGAGATAAAGAATCTTGACGATTACAAGAAGGTAGTGAAAAATATAAAGGGTGGCGATGTGGTAACTCTTTTAATAAGAGATGGCAAGAGCACAAGATACATCGGGTTCACACTACCGAAGGAATAAAGAAATAGAAGTAAGAAGACAGAAGGCAGAAGTCAGATTTTCTGTTCTCTGTCTTCTGTTCTCTGTCTTCTGTCTTCTGGCTACCCCAGCCGCTCATGCCCAGGAAAGAAGAACTCCTGTTGTAATTGCGGTTGAGAAGGTTAGCCCTGCTGTTGTCAATATAAATACTGAAGAGGTTATTCGCCAGAGGGCTAATCCGTTCACAGGTTTAGGAGATGAGTTTTTTGACCAGTTTTTTCAGGACTTTTTCCCACCGCAAGACTATAAAAGACAGAGCCTCGGTTCAGGGGTCATAATAAATCAAAAAGGCTATATACTTACAAACGAGCATGTCATATCAAGGGCATCAACAATAAAGATTACATTAAACGACAACAGGGAGTTTGATGCCCATCTTGTCGGGGCTGACTCCCGTTCTGACCTTGCAATCATAAAAATAGATTCTGATAAACCGCTGCCATTTGCCCAGATGGGGGCATCTGCCGATATCATGATAGGCGAGAGTGTAATCGCCATTGGTAATCCATTTGGACTTTCACATACTGTTACTACAGGGATAGTGAGTGCTGTAAACAGGAATATAAAGGGTGAGGATGGCAGGATATACTCCGATTTCATTCAGATTGATGCGTCCATAAACCCGGGAAACAGCGGGGGTCCTCTTTTAAATATTAATGGCGAGGTTATTGGTATAAATAGTGCCATCTATCAAAAGGCGGAGGGGATAGGCTTTGCGATACCTATAGACAGGGCAAAGAGGATAGTCAATGACTTAATCAAATATGGTGAAGTCCATGAGGCATGGCTCGGCATATTTGTCCAGGAGCTTACTCCTCAGATAGCAAAGTCTTTCGGTTATTCAAATACAAAAGGGGTTATAATATCAAAGGCATTTAAAGGCGGCCCATCAGACAGGGCAGGATTAAAAAGAGGGGATATAATAATCTCTATTGGAAATAAACCGATAAGGACAATAGATGATTACTACGATTTGATTTATGGCTACGGACATAATGATAAAATAAGCATTACTGTTTTCAGAGATGGAGAAAAGGTTGCAGTTAATGTAACAGCACAGGCAATCCCTGAAGAACTGTCAGATGAAATTGCACTTGAGTGGCTCGGCATAGCTGTAAATGAAATAACAAATAAGGCGGTAAAGAAGTATCAGCTTTTTACAAATTCAGGCGTGCTGATTTCAAAAGTGGAAAAAGAGAGTCCTGCCGGAAAGATAGGTATAGAGGCTGGAGATGTGTTGAGGCAGATAAATCAAGCAAAGGTTGAGACTTTAAAGGATTTCAAAAAGGCAGTGATATCAGCTAAAAAGGGGAGCAGCGTCTTGCTGCTGATCCAGAGGGGAAAATATGGCTACTATGTTACATTAGAGCCATGAAATTTTGCCTCATGGGGAGGTGGATTATGAAAAAAATATTAGATAAATATGAGAAGTATCCCTCTATATTCTTTGCAGCGTTTTGCTTGAATTACATTGTAGTCGTTGCTTTCGCTCTTGTATTGGCTGGCTGCATGCCCCCCAATATCGTGATGAGCTATGAGCCGACCTCTGAGGCTGTTCCCCTCAATTTAGAGACAAGGCCAAAGGTCTTTTTGGAGCGCATTGAGGATCGCACAGGCGGTGCGTCGGTATCATATGGCGGCGTCGCCGAGTGGAAATTCAACTCGCCTATCGATGAGACTCTCCGCGAGGCCTTGCATAAGGAAATGGGGCGGCTTGGGATAGATGTCGTGGGGAGCCGCAGTCAAGCGAACGCAGTTCTGAGTGCGGCGTGGGTCAAGGGCAGCATCGGCAACGATAGGGGGAATCAATACGCCGAGATCGCTGTCGTCCTTAATCTCAAAACCCCCAAGGGGGAAGACATCTGGGAGAACACGATTCTGGCCACCAGCCGTCATTATACCTCAATCAGGGGCGATGTCTTTAGTCATGCCTTCACCGAGGCGCTTACTGCCGCGATGAGCCAAATCGGGTCGCTTTGGGAGTCGAAGCAGGTGTTCTCCAATCTCTCCCCCGGCGGAGCCGAAACGGCTGCGGTGATCGCTCCACTGGACATTCGCTCGGACGTCGATGAGCTTCCTGCAATAAAGGCAAAACCAAACAAAAATTCCTACGCTATAGTTATCGGCATCGAGCAATACCGCCAGAAACTCCCAAAGGCAGATTTTGCAACGCATGACGCAAAGACAATGACAGAGTATCTCACAAAGGTAATGGGCTATCCGGAGGAGAATGTAGTTACTCTAATAAATGACAGGGCTTTAAAAAGCGACATGGAGAAATACTTTGAAAAGTGGCTCTGGAATAATGTGGAAAAAGATGGGAGTGTATTCATCTACTATTCAGGACATGGAGCGCCTAATCCAAAGACAGGAGACGCCTTTCTTGTGCCTTATGATGGAGACCCTTCATTCATTGATGAAACAGGCTATCCATTGAAAAGACTTTATGATTCTCTTGGAAAACTTCAGGCAAGAGAGATAGTTGTTGCCCTTGATTCATGTTTTTCAGGTGCAGGAGGTAGGAGTGTCCTTGCAAAAGGCGCAAGACCGCTTGTAATGACAATGGAGAGTTTAGTAATTCCATCAAAGGTAGCAGTCATTTCAGCCTCATCAGGAGACCAGATAAGCTCAAGCTATGAGGAAAAAGGGCATGGACTTTTCACATACTTTATGCTTAAAGGACTAAAGGGCGAAGGTGATACTAATGGAGATGAAAAAGTAGAAATCGGAGAATTATTTGAATACATAAAACCGCAGGTGGAGAGGATAGCGAGAAAGATATATAATAATGAGCAGTTACCGCAACTGATTGCACCGTTAGAAAAACAGAAAGCAATTTTAATAGAAAAGACTAAATGACTTTTGAAAAACCTATAAAATTTTCCAAACATGCTCTTGAAAATATTAAGGTGGCGTAAATGATGTGGATTATGAAAAGGTTATCAGCATGTATTTTATCTATCTTGCTTGTTGCGATTACAGGCTGTGCCGCAACACCACTCATGAATGCAGTCAAGAAGGGCGATATTAAAGAGGCAGAGAGACTCTTGTCCAGCGGCGCAGATGTAAACGAGAGGTGGTTTGATAATTACACCCCTTTGCACTTTGCCGCATTCTATGCCAGCCAACCCAATGTTGCAGCCTTGCTAATTGAAAAGGGCGCTGATGTGAATGCGAAGGACAATTATGGGCGGACCCCTTTGTACGTTGCCGCGTGGAAGGGCCAAGTCAATTTTGTTACCCTGCTCCTCAAAAAAGGGGCTGACCCCGGCATTGCGACTAATGAAGGCAAAACCCCTCTCAGGATAGCCCAGGACAGCGGCAACACGACCATAGCGAAGATACTTAGCGAGGCAGAGAAAAAGTTTTTAGAGGGCAATGAAGGCATTGCGGCTATTTATTTGCCAAACCCTGTAGCCAAAGAAACGGCAATCATAGATATTCACACCATCCCTGATTTTAAAGCAATTCCGAGGCAAAATGATATTGCAGTTGTTATTGGCATTGAGAACTATCAGAGTCTCCCAAAATCAGATTATTCAAAGAGTGATGCGGGGATTGTAAAGGATTATCTCAAGGCGCTTGGATTTCAGGAGCGTAACATAGAATTCATTACAGATGAAAGAGCAACAAAATCAAGCATTGAAAAGACAATAGAGGCATGGCTTCCAAACAGGGTTAAGAAGGATTCTACAGTCTTTATCTATTATTCAGGTCACGGTGCGCCTGAGCCAAAGACAGGCGATGCCTACATGGTGCCGTTCGACGGAGACCCGAATTATCTTGAGGTTACTGGTTATCCATTGAAAAGGCTTTACGATAAACTTGGCAAACTTGAGGCTCAAGAGGTGATAGTTCTTCTTGATTCTTGTTTCTCAGGTGCAGGCGGAAGGAGCGTTCTCGCAAAAGGCGCAAGACCATTGGTGATGATTGTGGATGTATCTGTCATTTCATCAAACATGGCAGTTCTCTCAGCAACACAAGGCACGCAGATAAGCACATCATCTCCTGAAAAGGGGCATGGTATATTCACCTATTATTTTCTAAAGGCATTGAAGGACGGGAAGAATACAGTATCTGAGATTTATGAATACATAAAACCATTGGTAGAAGACGAGGCAAAGCAATTAAATGTTCAACAGAGCCCGAGTATAAATCCTGATGTGGAGATGGTTAGACAGGCTCACCATAATAAGGGGAGGTTTGAGTTGAGGAAGTGATTAAAAGTATTGAGGATGTTATTTCTGTCATTCCCGCAGTTTGTAAGCGGGAATCCAGTTCAATATTTCTGGATTCCGTGTCAAGCACGGAATGACAAACTAAGGAGTCGCAGGAGTGACAAAAAGAGAAAGGTTTATAGTTACAGCAACGATGGTGGCACTAATGGTTATTTCAGCCTATGCCTCTGAAAATCCCCCCAGCCCCCCTTTACAAAAGGGGGGATTATGGGTTGAGGCAACAGGGGAGGCGTATATGAGCGAGATTGATACCACGAAAGAAGTAATGAATAGGGCAAAGAAGGATGCAGAGGTAAGGGCGATTGAGTATGCGGTTGGGACATTTATCAAATCCCACACCCTTGTCTCAAATAGCCAGCTTGCAGAGGATTTAATATATGCAGCAGTCAGGGGAAAGATTGAAAAGATTGAAATAATCAAAGAAGGCTGGGATACAAAGGATAGAAACCTTTACAGAGTCAGGCTGAAGGCACTCATTGAGCCTGTGTATCCGGAAAAGGGGCATGGTATGTCTGTTAAGCTCTCACTTTCAAAGGCTGATTTAAAGGAGGGTGAAGATGTAAAGATATTTTATCAACCAGATACCGATAGTTATATTTATATCTTTTCAGTTGCTGCTGACGGCTCTGTAACCTTGCTTTTACCTAACTCAATAAACCCTGATAATAGTGTCAAGGCAGGCAAAACCTACCAGTTTCCTTCTGATGAAAAAATAAAGTTGCAGGCGCAGTTTCTTCCAGAGCATAAGGGAAAGACAGCGGAGGAGAGAATAAAGATTATCGCAACGAGGCAGAAAGAAGATATAATACCCCTCGGATTTCAGGAGGGGATGTTTAAGGTATATGATGCAAAGTCCACAGGTATGATAAGCGACCTTGTAAAGAGGCTCAGCCAGATTGAGCCGACAGATTGGACAGAGGCAACAACAGTATATGTATTAAGGAGGTAGAATTTACAATTATGCAAAAAGTATTTGTGATGATAATGGCAGGCGGTGAGGGGACGAGGCTCTATCCTCTCACAAAAGAAAGGGCAAAGCCGGCAGTTCCATTTGGAGGCCGCTACAGGATTATAGATTTTGTC